>JAGCSD010000048.1 GCA_017964345.1 Clostridia bacterium | reverse complement strand
GAGCTGCTTTCCGGCACGCAATGCGCGCTTCTGCAAAGCGCGCTGAAACATCTTGATCACTTGGAAGATCTGTGCGCGCTTTTTACGGCGGCGATCGCCGACGATCCGGCGGACACGATCCGCGAGGGCGGCATTATCAAAAAAGGGTACAGCGCCGAGCTGGATCGCTGCCGCGACGCCATCGAAAACGGGCAGAAATGGATCCTGCAGTTAGAGGCGAAAGAGCGTGAGGAAACCGGCATCAAAACGCTGAAGGTCAAGTACAACAAAGTCTTCGGCTATTCGATCGAACTGACCAACAGCTTTAAGGATAAGGTGCCCTGTACCTATATCCGCCGGCAGACGCTGGTGGGAGGGGAACGCTATACCACGCCCGAGCTGAAAGAGCTGGAAGCGACCATTTCCGGCAGCGAGGAAAAAGCGATCCGGTTAGAATACGAATTGTTCCTTTCCGTGCGCGAGAAGCTGTTCGCCGCGCTGTCCCGCATCCGTCAGACGGCTGAAACCGTCGCCGCGCTGGATTGTCTGCTTTCTTTCGCGTCGCTGGCGGACGAGGGACGCTATGTGCGTCCGCGGATCAACACGGAGGGACTTCTGCACATTACCGCGGGACGGCATCCGGTGATCGAAGCCATGCAAAAGGACACGTCTTTTGTGCCCAACGACACCTATCTCGATCAGGACGAGAACCGGTTTATGATCATCACCGGTCCGAATATGGCGGGAAAAAGCACCTATATGCGCCAGGTGGCGCTGATCACGCTGATGGCGCACATGGGTTCGTTCGTACCCGCGGCGCAGGCGGATATTTCCCTTTGCGACCGCATTTTCACGCGCGTAGGCGCATCGGACGATCTGGCGGCGGGGCAATCGACGTTCATGCTGGAAATGAACGAGGTCGCCTCCATTCTGCAAAACGCCACGCGCGACAGCCTGATCATTTTAGACGAGATCGGGCGCGGCACCAGCACGTTCGACGGACTTTCCATCGCGTGGGCGGTGACGGAGTTTGTTGCACAAAAGAAGCATATCGGCGCCAAAACGCTGTTTGCCACGCATTATCACGAATTAAGCGAGCTGGAAGGACAGCTGGAGGGCGTCAAAAACTATTGCATCACCGCGCGGGAATACGGCGAGGACGTCATTTTCCTGCGCAAGATCGTGCGCGGCAGTGCCGACAAGAGCTTCGGTATCGCCGTGGCGCATTTGGCGGGACTGCCCGGATCTGTGCTGACGCGCGCGCGGACGATCCTTTCCCAATTAGAGGAAGCGGACATCGGACGCAGACGCGAGGAGCCGGCGGTACAGCAAACGGTGATGTTCGTGTCGGATAACGTGCAGAAACTCATAGATGAACTCAAACAGGTGGACATCAACACGCTGACGCCGATGCAGGCAATGAACCTTTTGTGCGAGCTTCGGGAAAAAGCGAAGCGCGAATAGGCAAGGAGCGAGAAATATGAAAATCAAACTGCTCGATGAAGCCGTTGCCAACAAAATCGCCGCGGGCGAGGTGGTGGAACGTCCCGCTTCCATTGTCAAGGAGCTGACCGAAAACAGCTTGGACGCGGGCGCAACCGTCATCACGATTGAAATTCTCGGCGGGGGGATTGACCTGATCCGCATTCTGGATAACGGATGCGGCATGGAAGAAGAGGACGTCAAAAACGCCTTTTTGCGCCATGCCACCAGCAAGATCTCTTCCGCGGAAGAACTGAATAATATTCTGACGCTCGGCTTTCGCGGCGAGGCGCTGGCGAGTATCGCCGCCGTTTCCCATGTGCGTCTGCAGACGCGCACGCCCGAAAGCGAGGAAGGTACGGAAATTGAACTTTCCGGCGGTGAAATTGAAAAATTCTTTTCCTGCGGGTGCCCGGAAGGTACGGGGATTTGGGTGCGGGACCTGTTTTATAACACGCCTGCCCGCAAGAAGTTTTTGAAACGCCCTTCTCAGGAAGCGGCGTATGTGACCGATGCGGTGCAAAAGTTGGCGCTTTCGCACCCGGAGGTTTCTTTCCGCTTTACCAGCGAGGGACGGCAGATCCTGCGCACGCCCGGGGACGGCAGGCTTGCCTCCTGCGTGCGGGCGATCTTCGGGGCGCAGACTGCCGCGCACATGATTCCGATAGAAGTAAGCGAGCGCGGCATCACGCTGACCGGGCTTTTGGGCGCCCGGGAGATCCAGCGGAACAACCGCACGGGGCAGATTTTGTTCATTAACGGGAGAAGCGTCAAAAACGAGATCGTGTCGAGCGCGGTACAGCAGGGCTATGCCGGACGGCTGAATATCGGCAAATTCCCGATGTTCGTCTTGAATATGACGCTTGCCGGAACGCTTGTGGACGTCAATGTGCATCCCGCTAAGCAGGAAGTCCGTTTTGCCGACGGGTTGCCCGTGTTTGACGTGGTTTCCCGCGCGGTGGCGGACACGCTGAGAAAAAATCAGGAAATCCCCGCCTTGTTTGAGCAGCCGGCAAAGCAAAACGGCACGCGCGTGGTCGAGGTGGCAAACGTCAGGCAAGAGGTCGGACAGGAGCCGGAAACGGTTTCCCGGCGCGAGATAAGCGCCCCCGTCAAAGACGATCCGATTGCCGACGAGGTGCGGGATTTTGTCGGCTTTGCGCGGAGTTCTTCCGGCGTTTTGCAGGTGCGCGACGACGCGGAGCTTGCCAAAATACTGCTCAGAGGCACCGCGCCCGAGCGGACGGAGTTAGCCGTAAAGGATACGCACGATGTGTTTGAGGCGATGCCGGCAGAGCCTGAGAATGATGCGGTGCAAACGGATATGGCGCTTGAAGAAGCGCCGCCGCAATACCGCGTGGCGGGCATTCTCTTTGATACCTATATTTTGCTGGAAGCCGGCGACGACGCCTATCTGATCGACCAGCACGCGGCGCATGAACGATTGCTGTTTGAGAAATTCTTTGCGCAGGCGGGAGAAAAGAGCGCAAGTCAGTGGCGTTTAGTGCCGGATACAGTCAAATTAGCACCCCGCGAGGCGGCGATCTTAGAAGATTTGATTCCTCAGCTTGAAGAATTGGGCTTTGTGATCGACAGTATGGGCTACGGGACGTTTGCCGTTAAAGCGACGCCCGCTGTTTTGGAAGAAACGGACGCACAGGGATTTATCGCGTCGCTGCTTGATGAAAGCGCTTCTCTGCGCGTGCTGAAAACGAACGAACTCAAACGAAGCAAGCTCATGCAGCTTGCCTGCAAAAGCGCCGTAAAGGGCGGTGATAAACTGACCGAGGACGACGTGCGCGCGCTGATGAAGCTGATCGTGCGCGAAAAAACGCCGCTTTCCTGTCCGCACGGCAGACCGATCCTGATTCGCTTGACGAAACATGAGCTGGAGGTGCGTTTCAAACGGATACAGTGAAGCGCGTGATCGTTTTGGCAGGTCCCACGGCATCGGGCAAAACAAAGCTCGGCACGGCGCTTGCCGAGATACAAAACGGCGAGATCGTTTCGGCGGATTCCATGCAGATCTACCGCGACCTGCCCATCGCCACGGCACAGCCGACGGAAGAGGAAAAAAAGGGCATACCGCATCATTTGATCGGCTTTCTGCCGCACGACGCGCGTTTTACCGTCGCGGATTGGCGCGAGGAGGCACTCCGAACGATACGGGATATTTTCTCCCGCGGGAAAACGCCGATCGTGGTGGGCGGCACGGGAATGTATATCCGTTATTTGATCTATGAACCGTCTTTCGGCGCGGAGTCCGATCCCGCGGTGCGGGAGAAGCTCGCGCCGCTCAGCAATGAAGAACTGCTGGCGCGTTTGCTGAAACAAGACGCGCGCATAACGGTTTCGGTCAACGACCGCAAACGGCTTTTGCGCTATAACGAGGTGCTTCTCTTAAACGGGCGCCTGCCCGCGCGGGAGAGAGAAAAAAACACGGAATTCGCGTTTTCACTGTTCTGCCTTTGCCCCGATCGCGCGGAGTTGTATGAAAAGATCGATCGCCGCGTGGACGAGATGTTCGCGCGCGGACTGTTTGACGAGATCCGCGCGCTGCGGCAAAAGGGCGTGAGCGAAGAGGCGCAGTGCTATAAGGCGATCGGATGCCGTCAGCTGATCGACGTACTGGAGGGACGCGCGTCGCTTGAAGAAGCGCGTGAGGCGATCAAGCGGGAATCCCGCCGCTATGCCAAGCGGCAGATCACATGGATGAAAAGCGAGCAGGCGGTGCGGATCGCCGCGTGGGATACGGAAACACGTATCCGGATCATTCTGAAGACGTTGGAGAGAATATGAATATTTGGCAGGAACTTTACGGCGTGCCCGCCGCCCTGCAAGCGCGGGCGAAAACAATAGAAGAAACGTGCCGCCCGCAGTTTGCGCAGATCGAGCGCGTGCAGGAGTATAATCAACTGTGGGTGCTGGATTGTTTCCGGAAAGAACGCGTAGCGCCGGCGCATTTCGCGCCGAGCTACGGATACGGGTATGACGACGCGGGACGCGACACGCTGGAAAAGCTGTTCGCCCGCGTGTTTAAGGCGCAAAAAGCTCTCGTTCGCCCGTCCATCGCGTCGGGCACGCACGCGCTGGCACTGGCGCTTCAGGGCGTGACGAGGCGCGGCACGCGCATTTTATCAGCGTCCGGCACGCCATACGATACCATGGAAAGTATTTTGGGTTTTACCGTTGACGCGCCGTTTTCTTTGAAAGAAACGGGCGCGCGATACAGCGAATTGCCGCTCAAAAACAGGAAGATCGATTTTGCCGCGCTGGTAAGCGCCGCGAAGGATGCGGATATCGTCATGCTCCAACGTTCGCGCGGATATCAGGATCGCCCGAGCCTGACCATGAAAGAGATTGCGCGCGCCGCGCAGATCGTGCACAACGAAAACCCGCGGGCGATCGTGTTTGTGGATAATTGCTACGGGGAATTTGTCGAAACAAGCGAGCCGATCGAAGCGGGCGCGGATTTGATCGTCGGCTCACTAATCAAGAACGCAGGCGGCGGACTGGCGCCCACCGGCGCGTATATCGCCGGCAGAGAGGACCTTGTTGACCGCATTGCCTACCGTATGACCGCGCCGGGGATCGGCGCGGAGGTCGGAAGCTATGCCGCCGGCTATCTGCCGTTTTATCAAGGGCTGTTCCTCGCGCCGCAAGCGGTGGCGCAGGCGCTCAAGGGCGCCGTGTTCGCTTCCGCTATGCTGGAAGACGCCGGCTTTGTCCCCTCGCCTAAGCAAAACGAGGCGCGCGGGTGCATCATCCAGTCGGTCCGGCTCGGCAGCAAGGAAAAACTGACGGAATTATGTCGGCAGATCCAGGCAGTATCCCCGGTGGATTCGTTTGTTACGCCGGTCCCGGCGCCGATGCCGGGCTATGCCGACGAGGTCATTATGGCGGCAGGCACGTTTATACAAGGCTCGTCCATCGAGCTGTCCGGCGACGCGCCGATCCGGGAACCGTATATTTTGTTTATGCAGGGCGGGCTGGTGTACGCGCAGGTCAAAGCGGCGATTCTCTGCGCCTTAGCGCGAATGGAGGAAACATCATGAGCGTTTTTCAAAAAGCGAATATCCTTTTGCCCCGCGAGGGGACCGATCTGCGCGCGTTTGCGTGCGTGGCGTGCGACCAGTTCACGGGCGATCCCGCGTACTGGCAAAAGGCGGAGGAAATTGCCCGAAACAAACCTTCCGCTCTGCATCTGATTTTCCCGGAGATTTATTTGGGGCAGGACGACGCCGTACGCACGGAACAAATCAACCGCACGATGCAGGCGTATTTAGCGGACGGCGTGCTTCGTGAAGAAACAAACTGTCTGATTTACGTCGAGCGTACACTTGCTTCCGGGGCGATCCGTCGGGGCCTCGTCGGCGTGTGCGACTTGGAAGCCTATGACTTTTCACCTAAAACGCGGTCGCTGATCCGCCCTACGGAAGGAACGATCGAGTCCCGGCTTCCCGCGCGCGTTGCCATTCGCAGGCATGCGCCGTTGGAATTGCCTCATATAATGCTATTGACCAATGATCCGCGGGACACGGTTTTCGCGCCGCTGGCGCACGCGCGAAAAACGCCGCTGTACGACACCGACCTGATGCTTTCCGGCGGACACGTGCGCGGTTGGCGGCTGTCAGAAAGCGATGCCGACGAGGCGCTTGACCGCTTAGAAGCCGCTGTCTGCGGCACAAAAGAGAATCAGATCCTCTTGGCGGTGGGGGACGGCAACCACTCGCTTGCGACTGCCAAGCGATGCTGGGAGGAAATCAAGCGTACGCTTTCGCCTGCCGAGAGAGAAAACCATCCGGCGCGTTTCGCGCTCTGCGAAGTCGTCAATCTGCACGATCCGTCTCTTGCCTTTGAGCCGATCCACCGCGTGGTTTACCGCGCGGACACGGACGCGCTCCTCGCGTTTCTGCGGGCGCATGAGGCGGCGGACGGGCAGAACATCACCGTGCTGCGCGGCAAAACCGAACAGACGATTTGCCTGAAACAGACGCACGAGCTGCCGGTCGGGACCCTGCAGGCATTGCTCGACGCGTTTTTAGAGCAATCGGGCGAGATCGACTATGTGCATGAAGAAGACACCGTGCGCGCACACGCGCAAAGGGAGAACACCGTGGGATTTTTGATCCCCGGCATGAACAAGAGCGATCTGTTCCCGGCGGTGCTCGCACACGGCGCGCTTCCGCGCAAGACGTTTTCCATGGGGCTGGGCATTGACAAACGGTATTATTTAGAATGCAGAAAGATCCGATAGGAGGAAATCTTTTTATGGCAAAGGTAGCCAAATTCGGCGGCAGTTCGCTCGCGGACGCCGCGCAGTTTCAAAAGGTAGCGCAGATCGTCAAGCGCGATCCCGCCATTCGCTTCGTGGTGCCGTCCGCGCCCGGCAAGCGGGATAAAAACGATGAAAAAGTCACGGACCTCTTGTATAAGTCCTATGCGCTGGCGTGCGCCGGGCAGGACACGGGCGAGGTGTTTGACAAGATCCGCGCCCGGTATGAGGATATCCGCAGCAGTCTGAATCTGAAAACGGATATCATCAGCGAGATCGGCGTCATCCGCGAGCGCGTGGACGCCGGCGCCACGATCGAATATACCGCCTCGCGCGGCGAATACTTAAACGGCCTGCTTCTGGCGGAGTTTTTGGGCTTTGAGTTCGTGGACGCGGCGGAGGTCGTCTTCTTTACGGTGGAAGGTGTGCTGGATGCCGAAAAAACCAACCATGTAATGAGCAAAAAGCTTGCGAAGATCGGGCACGCGGTGATCCCCGGCTTTTACGGTTCCCGTCCGGACGGAAGTATTCAGACGTTTTCCCGCGGGGGAAGCGATATCACCGGTTCGCTGGTTGCCCGCGCCGCGTCTGTTTCGATCTATGAGAACTGGACCGACGTATCCGGCTTCAAAGTCGCCGATCCCCGCATCGTGGAAAACGCCAAGACGATCCGCACCATTACCTATAAGGAATTGCGGGAGCTTTCCTATATGGGCGCCGCGGTCCTGCACCAGGACGCGGTCTTTCCCGTGCAGATAAGCGGGATCCCGATCAACATCCGCAACACCAACGAGCCGGACGATCCCGGTACGATGATCGTCAGCCACTTAAACGGCGCACCTGCCAAGGGCGATACGATCACCGGTATCGCGGGACATAAGGGTTATTGCGTAATCACCATTGAAAAAAGCCGCATGAATAACGAATTGGGTATCGGCAGACGGTTTTTGGAGATTTTCGAACGCCACAATATCCTGTTTGAGCATCTGCCCAGCGGAGTGGACACCATGTCGGTGGTGATTGCGGAAAAAGCGATCCGCGGCAAGCTTGAAAGCGTGATGAACAGTATTCAGGAAGAATTACAGCCCGAAACGATGGATTTCATTCCGAACGTGGCGCTGCTCGCCGTGGTCGGGCGCGGTATGGCGCGTTCTGTCGGTACCGCCGCCAAGCTGTTCGCGGCGCTCGCGCAGGCGCATATCAATATTCGCACTATCGATCAGGGCTCCAGCGAGATCAGCATTATCGTCGGTGTGGACGAGGAAAACCTGGAAAGAAGTATTTCCGCCATCTATGGAGCGTTCTTCTCGGCATGAAAAGGCGGTTGGCGCTTCTGTGCCTGTGTCTGTCCGCGGTATTGATCCTGACCGCGGTATTTGCCTCCGTCCGCTTCCACGCGGCGATACCGTTCCGCCCCGCGTACGAGCGGGAGGATCTGACGCGTATTCTGGAAAAAGAGATGCCGGACGAATCGGATTATAAAACGCTGTTTTTCCAAACGGGGCTCGGCAGAAGCGCCGTGGACGATCTTTGGAAGCGCGATGACCGTATCGCCTTGTTTTCCCGGTTCCAAGAAGATTTTTTCCGCGCGCCGGACGTCAAGTGTTTCCCGATGGCGATCACGACGGGCATGGATCTGTATACGGACGAAACGGGCGATCCCGTCTACGGTTTTTCGCTCGCTCCGTATCAGGCGGGCGACGTGTTCGCGTGCGAGTCGACGCATTCTCTCGGCTGGCGTCACGGTCACGCGGGGCTGGTGGTCGGGCACAACCGCACGCTGGAAGCGGCAATGATCGGGACGGATTCCGAGATCTCTTCCGCCAACGCCTGGCGCTGTTATTCCACTTTTATTCTTCTGCGCTATACCAAGGCGGACGCCGATACGCGCTCGCAGTTAGCGCAAAACGCCGCGCGGAGTTTAACGGATATTCCGTATAATTTGCTTGCGCTTTCCAAAAGCGGCACGCGCCCGGGGAGCACCCAATGCGCGCATTTGGTGTGGTTCGCCTACCACAACGCCTGCTTCGACATCGACTGTAACGGCGGCTTGTTCGTGACCGTGCAGAATTTGATCGACAACCCGGATTTTGAAGTCGTGCAGATTTTCGGCTTTGATCCCGCGCGTTTCTGGCGGGATTAACGCCGACGCGAGGAAAAGGATAACAAAAGCACTTCCGAAATGGGAAGTGCTTTGTTTGTTAAAGACCGAGCAGCCTCGTCGGGATAGGGGATAGTTTACTGAAAATACGTATCGTATTCACCGCCCCATTTGGCCAAATAGCGGGCGAGGATTGCGCGGTCGACGGCGTCAACGCGGTCGTCTTTGTTGACATCCGCGGCGTCAAAATTCAATCCGGACAGGTCAATGTCCCAGTCCGCCAAATATCGGGAGAGAAGCACGCGGTCAGCGCCGTCCACGGAGCCGTCGCTGTTGAAATCGCCG
>JAGCSD010000047.1 GCA_017964345.1 Clostridia bacterium | reverse complement strand
TATTTTCGGCGTACCGATCGGTACCGTGACCTGCTATGCGATCGCCGCCGTACTGGATGTGATCGCCGTTGTGCGCTATACGCACGTGCGACCGCATATCAAGGAGACGCTTCTGCGTCCGCTCGCCGCTTCCGCTGTCATGCTTCTGTTTTTGTGGGCGTCAAAATTCGCCTTTGGGGACAGTATGATCGGCGGCGGACGGGCGAAAATACTGACTCTTGTGTTTATCCTGCTTGCCGCTCTCGTCTATTTTGTAGGGCTGGTCGTGTTTTCCGTCTTTGACGAAACGGATATTTCCTTTATGCCCGGCGGCGGCAAACTGAAAAAAATACTGAAAAAAGCGGGCGTTGACGTACGCCCGACGGAGTGATTATGATCGTTGTGATCGGCGCCGGTTCCGGCACCGCCGACCGGCTGACGCTGGAGGCATGGCAGCATCTTCTGCACGCGGAAAATATCGGTCTCCAAACCGAAAAACTGCCGGTGCGCGCGCTTGTGGAGTACAACGGTCTGACCTATCGCACGCTGGACGGTTTATATGAACAAGCGGAAGATTTCGACGACCTGAACAAGCGGATCGCCGCTTTTTTGACGCGTGAAGACAATGTGACCTATGTGGTACACGGACACGCGCTGGACGATTCCGCCATAGCCCTCCTGCCCAAAGAAAACAGGACGATCCTGCCCGGGGTGTCTGTGGCGGATGCCGCCGCCGCGTTCTGCGCGTTTACAGGCGCCTATAAAGTATATACTTCGTCCGAGGTGCTGACCGGCATTTGGCCGGACAAGCACTGCGACACGCTCGTGACTTGCCTTGACTCCCCTCTGATCGCCGGCGACGTGACCGTACGCCTGACGGATATTTACGGCGACGACTATCCCGCTGTTTTTTACGCGGAAACGCCGGGCGGTACGCCGCAAAAGAATGTTATCGCACTCTGCGAGGCGGACAAACAGTCCCTTTACAACCACACGGCGTGCTTGCTTTTGCGCGCGGTCGATTTTGCGCATACCGCGCGGTTTGACCAAGCGGATGTTCTGGAGATCGTGCGCCGCCTCTGCGCGCGGGACGGCTGCCCGTGGGATTCGACACAGACGCATGAAAGCCTGCGTCCGTTTTTGATCGAAGAAGCGTATGAGGCGGTGGACGCCATCGACAAGGATGATCCCTTCCTGCTTGCCGACGAACTCGGCGACGTCCTTCTGCAAGTCGTTCTCCACGCGGAAATCGGCAGAAAAAGCGGAGAATTTGATTTTTCGGACGTGACCGACGCGATCAGCCGCAAAATGATCCGGCGTCACCCGACGGTTTTCGGCTCGGCGGCGGACAAAGACAGCTGGGACGAAATCAAAATGCGTGAGAAAGGAATGAAAACGCCTGAGGAATTGCTCCGAAACATTCCCGAGGCGATGCCCGCGCTCGCCTACGCTGAAAAAATTCAGCATAAGACCGGCGTGGAACCCCTGAACGCCGAACGGTTTACGGAACAAGCGCGTGTACAGCGCGACGCGGATGAGTCCGCTCTCGGTGCCCTGCTGTTCGACGCGGTGCGCCTGTGCCGCGCGTACGGCATACACCCCGAGTTGGCGCTCAATCGCTATACAAAGACATTTTTGAGTAAAAAAAATAAATAAAATATTCCATTTTTGTTTCCGTAAGGAAATTTCTCGCAAAAAAATCGCGAATTTTTACATTTTTTAAGCATTTTTTGCTTCGTGGGTGTTGACATAACCCACAAAATGTGCTACTATGCAAGTAAACTGACACGAACGCGTGTTGGAAAATAAGAGGATTTGGAGGAAATACAACAATGAACAAGGCAGATTTGATCAATGCACTGGCTGCAAAGAACGAAATCTCCAAAAAAGATGCCGAGAAGGCCGTTAACGGTATTCTGGATCTGATTCAGGGGGCTTTGAAGAAAGGTGAAAAGGTCCAGATTATGGGCTTTGGCTCTTTTGAAGTCAAAAAGCGTGCCGCCAGAACCGGCAAGAACCCTGCTACGGGCGCTACCATCAAGATCAAAGCAAGCAAAGCGGTTGTCTTTAAGGCCGGCAAAGCTCTGAAAGATTCCGTCAACTAACGGTTTCGGATTTCTGCGATCTACCCCCGCGTCAAGCGGGGGTTCTTTTTATGCATTTCGGCTGCATATATAACATTTTTATGCGTATTGTTTGGATTTTTATTCGCATTTTCGTTTTTCTATAGAATTTTTATACAAAAAGTGCTTGACAGCCCGACGAAAGCGCGCTATAATGACATCATCAAACCAAAGGAGCGCTTCAGCATGAACAAAGAAAGCATCAAAAAAGTGGTTCTCGCCTATTCAGGCGGGCTGGATACATCTATTATTATCCCGTGGCTCAAGGAAAATTACAATAACTGTGAAGTCATTGCCGTTTCGGGCAACGTCGGGCAGGCTGATGAACTGGAAGGTCTGGAAGAAAAAGCGATCAAGACCGGCGCGTCCAAGCTGTACGTACTGGATCTGACAGACGAATATGTGGACGATTACATCATTCCCACCATGAAAGCGGGCGCCGTTTACGAGGATTATCTGCTCGGCACCAGCCATGCGCGTCCCTGCATCGCTAAAGGACTGGTGGAAATCGCCCTGAAAGAGGGCGCCGACGCCATTGTGCACGGTTGTACAGGTAAAGGCAACGATCAGGTGCGTTTTGAGCTTGCCATCAAGCATTTCGCTCCGGATATGCCCATTATCGCTCCGTGGCGCGAATGGAATATCAAATCGCGCGAAGAGGAAATCGACTACGCCGAAGCGCATAACATTCCTCTGAAAATCAACCGTGAAACCAATTATTCCAAAGACAAAAACCTGTGGCATCTGTCACACGAAGGTCTGGTTTTGGAAGATACCGGTAACGAACCGCTCTACGAAAAACCCGGTTTTTTGGAAATGGGCGTGTCTCCGCTGCAGGCGCCGGACAAACCCACTTATGTTACGCTTGAATTTGACAAGGGTATTCCGGTCAAACTCGACGACAAGGCAATGTCCGCCAAAGAAATCATCTTAAAGCTTAACGAAATCGGCGGGCAAAACGGCATCGGACTTCTTGATATTGTGGAAAACCGGCTCGTGGGCATGAAATGCCGCGGTGTGTACGAAACGCCCGGCGGCACCATTCTCTACAGAGCGCATGAAACGCTTGAGAGTATCTGTTTAGACAAGATGACGCTTCACGAAAAACAGCGTCTTGCCATCACGTTTGCCGAGTTGGTATACAACGGGCAGTGGTTCACTCCTCTGCGCGAGGCGCTTTCCGCGTTTGTGGACAAGACACAGGAGCGCGTGACCGGCAAGGTCAGACTGAAGCTCTACAAGGGCAATATCATCAAAGCCGGCGTATGGAGCGACTATTCCCTTTACAGTGAGGAGATCGCCACCTTCGGCGAAAGCGATTATAATCAAGCGGACTCCGCGGGCTTTATCAACCTGTACGGTCTGCCGATCAAGGTACAGGCGTTGGTCGATCGGCAAAACAAAAAGTGAGGACTTCATCCATGGCGAAATTGTGGGCGGGCAGGACGGACGGCAAAACCGAAAAACTCGCTGATGATTTTAATTCTTCCATCCGGTTCGATCAGCGCATGGCGCAGGAGGATATTCGCGGCAGCATGGCGCACGCGACCATGCTGGCGGTGCAGGGCATCCTCCCCCAAAACGATTGCGACGCCATTCTCGCCGGTCTGCAAACCATTGCCGACGACCTGAAAAGCGGGGCGCTTACCATCGACGAAACGAGTGAAGACATTCATATGTTCATCGAACAGGTGCTGACGGATCGCATCGGCGACGCCGGCAAGCGTCTGCACACCGCCCGTTCGCGCAACGATCAAGTGGCGCTCGATCTGCGTCTGTATCTCAAAGGCGAGATCGAAACGCTGCTCACCTATCTGCGCACCCTGCTTTCCACGCTGTGCCGCCGCGCCGAAGAAGAAAAGGCGACGATCCTGCCGGGTTATACGCACCTGCAGCGGGCACAGCCGATTACATTCGGTCATTACCTGATGGCATACGCCATGATGCTTCTGCGCGACGGTGACCGTTTGATCGACACGCGCAAGCGTATGGACGTTTCTCCTATCGGCTGTTGCGCCTTAGCGGGGACCACCTACCCGACCGACCGACAATATGAAGCCAAACTGCTCGGGTTTTCAAAAATCGCGCCAAACAGTCTGGATGGTGTTTCCGACCGCGATTTCTGCGTGGAGCTGCTTTCCGCGCTGTCCATACTGATGATGCATCTGTCGCGTTTCTGCGAAGAACTGATCCTGTATTCCGGCTGGGAATTTCGTTTTATCGAGTTGTCAGACGCCTATACCACCGGTTCATCCATCATGCCGCAAAAGAAAAACGCCGACATGGCGGAGTTGATCCGCGGCAAAACCGGGCGCGTGTACGGTGATTTGATGGCGCTTTTAACGGTTCTGAAAGGCTTGCCGCTTGCCTACAACAAAGACTTACAGGAGGATAAGGAAAGTGTGTTTGACGCGGTAGATACCGTGAAAGCGTGTCTGCCCGTATTAAACGGTATGCTTGATACGTTTACCGTCAAGCGCGAAAATATGTTCGCCGCGGCACAGACGGGTTTCCTGAACGCGACCGATCTTGCCGACTATTTGGTGCGCAAAGGGCTGCCTTTCCGCAGTGCGTATAAGATCGCCGGGCAGGCGGTCGCGCTCTGCACGCAAAAACAATGCGTGCTCGATACCCTTCCGTTAAATGATTATAAGAAATTGTCCGATTTATTTGAAGAAGACCTCTATCCGGCGATTTCTTTAGAACAGTGTGTCAAAACCCGCATCAGTGAAGGAGGAACGGCGGTCGGATCGGTTGAAAAACAGATCGCGCTCGTTCGCACGGAACTGACGGATTTGAAATAAGAAAGAAAAAGGTGAAAAAAATGAAGAAACTTGTTGCACTCGCATTGGCTCTGGTTGTCGTACTGGCGTGCTTCGCCGGATGCGGCACCAAAGGGAAAACCTTGGCGGACATCAAAAACGCCGGCGAAATCGTGATCGCCACCAGCCCGGACTTCCCTCCTTTTGAGGAATTGCAGGCTGACGGCAGCGTCGTCGGTATTGAAATTGACATTTGGGAAGCTATCGCCGAAGAATTAGGCGTCAAGCTCACGATCAAGCAAATGGACTTTGAAGCCGTTCTTCCCGGCATCATCGCCGGCAAATTCGACGCGGGTGTGTCCGGCATTTCCGTGACCGACGCACGTAAGAAGAACTCCCTGTTCACGAACCCCTATTGTCTTGCCGCGCAGGCGATCGTCGTGACGAGCGACAGCCCGATCAAGACCAAAGCCGATCTGGACGGCAAAACGGTTTCCGTGCAGAGCGGAACCACCGCGGAAGAATACTGCCTGTCACAGAATTATATTGTTTCCGCCTTTGCCGCCAACAGCGACGCGGAAGCCGCGTTGACTTCCGCAAAAGTAGATGCATGGGTCATCGACGACCTGACCGCCGCGGAAATGGTCAAAGCATACAACGAAGAACATGAAGATCAGCTCGTGATCTTAGACGATCCGATGACGACGGAACCCTACGCTTTCGCATTTGCACTGGGCAGCGATGAACTGGTCGGCGAGATCAACAAGATCGTCGATAAGCTGGTCGAAGACGGCACAGTGAAGAGCTTCTTCGATAAATACGAAGCACCCTACACATCCCCGCAATCCAAGTAAGTTACACAAATGAAACCGCACACGGTTTCCACTTTCACAAATAACGGCAAGGGTGTCGAATCGTTCGGCACCCCTGTCGTCTGTATTGATAAAAAGGAGTTTTGGTTTTGCCTGATTGGTTGAGCACATGGCTCGATAAATTATACGAAACGTTTGTTGAAAATGGCTACTACCTGCAAATGCTCGGCGGGTTAAAAAATACAATTTACATGACGCTCGGCGCCCTGCTGATCGGTGTGCTGGGCGGCGCGCTGATCGCCGTCATCAAATTCTTTGCGGAAGACACGCGCGCCTTGAAACCGCTTGCAAAAATCTGTGATATATATGTAACGGTTATTCGCGGCATACCCGTGGTAGTGCTGCTGTTGATTTTTTACTTTGTCATCATGGAGAAAACAAAAGAAGGGGTCATTGTGGGCATTGTCACCTTCGGCGTCAATTCCAGCGCCTATATGGCGGAATTGATCCGTAGCGGCATCAACGCCGTCGATCACGGACAAATGGAGGCGGGACGCAGCTTGGGACTTTCCAAAATGCAAACGATGCGCAAAATCATCCTGCCGCAAGCGATACGCAACATTCTGCCCGCCATCGGCAATGAAATGATCGCCCTACTGAAAGAAACAAGCGTTGCCGGTTATGTTGCCGTCACCGATCTGACCAAAGCGGGCAGTGTGATCCGGAATGTCACCTACGATTCCGTCAACACCCTCTTGATTGTGGCGCTGACCTATCTTGTAATGGTTGTGATTCTGACACAACTGCTTTCCATGGCGGAAAGGAGGCTGGCTAAGAGTGAT
>JAGCSD010000003.1 GCA_017964345.1 Clostridia bacterium | reverse complement strand
TCCGGTCGCTGTCCCGGTAATCCGTTTTATTCAGAACGATCGCCTGCATCCGGATCGTTTCGCCCATCGTCTTCCTCCCGCCTTAATACCCCGCGCGCCGCGTAATACATCGGATCGCCGGTTTTCATGAACAGTTTCATCAATAGTCTGTCATAATGCCGCATACACGCATCACCTCTTTATTAGAGTGCGCTTTTAACAAAAGTATTATTCCGAATAGCCGAGTTCTTTGAGCACATTGCCGGAATTGCGCCAGTTCTCACGTACTTTTACGAACAGTTCCAGATATACCTTGGCGTCCAGCAGAGCTTCCAGCTCCTGCCGCGCCTGCCCGCCGATGGTTTTGAGCATAGCGCCGCCCTTGCCGATGACGATGCCCTTGTGCGACGTGCGTTCACAGATGATCTCAGCGGCGATATAGAGGGTGCCGTTGTCCCTTTCCTGCATCTTTTCGATATGAACGCCGATACCGTGGGGAATTTCTTCCCTGAGGTTCAACAGCGCCTTTTCACGGATCAGTTCAGCGGCAAGAAACCGCTCGGGGAAGTCCCCGACCATTTCCTCCGGGAAATACTGCGGTCCTTCGTCCAGGTGTGACACGATCTCGTCAAAAAGTGCGTCACAGCCTTCGCCCGTGGCGGCGGAAACGGGAAACAGCGGCACGCCGTAACCCGCCAGACGCTCTAAGACAGGCAGAACGGCGTCCTTTTCCACACAGTCGAGTTTGTTCAAGACAATCGCGCACGGCGTCGCGGCGGAAGCGTATTCGCGCAGGATATGTTCGTCCGTCTGTCCGATCGGTTCCGTCAGATCGAGCATCACGCAAACAAAGTCCGCGCCCGTGGCGGCATCCTTCTGCGCCTTGACCATATAATCGTTGAGTTTGCTTTTGGGCTTGTGGATACCGGGGGTATCGAGGAACACGACCTGGTAGTCCTTCGTCGTGACGATCCCGCGGATGCAGTTGCGCGTCGTTTGCGCCCTGGGCGACACGATGGCGACTTTCTGCCCTACAAAATGATTCATTAAAGTGGATTTTCCTACGTTCGGGCGTCCGCACAGCATGCAGAAGCCGGATTTGAATGCGCTCATGATCGTTCCTTTCTCTTCGTCTGCCGCGGCGGGATCAGACAACGCGGCGAAAAGCCGATCAAGTCTTTCCTGCCCGCTTCTAACAGAGCCTTTTTTGCGGTTTCATAGTTTTCGGGTTTGCCGTATTGTAAAAGCGCCCGCTGCATGATTTTTTCGGGAATACTCTTTGCCACATACACCGGCTTCATGGTGCGGGGATCTTTTTCCGTATAAAACATACATGTTGCCAGTGTGCCGGGTGTGGGATAGAACTCCTGCACCTGCTCCGGGTTGATGCGGTGCCGGTGCAGGTATTCCGCCAGTTTGACCGCCTCGTTCAGATCGCTGCCCGGATGTCCGGAGATCAAGTACGGCACCAGATATTGTTTTTTGCCGAGCCGCTCATTGGTTTCGCGGTAGCGGCGGCAAAACTCATCGTAGACCGCCTGCCCGGGCTTGCCCATTTTTTGGAGCACCTTATCGGAAATGTGCTCCGGCGCGACCTTGAGTTGACCGGATACATGATACGAACAAAGCGTTTCCAGAAATTCCTGTCCGTGCGCGCGGTCCGCTAAAATGCAGTCAAAACGCAGACCGGAGCGAATAAACACCTTTTTCACGCCGTCAACCTCGCGCAGACGTTTGAGAAGATGCAGATACCGCGTGTGATCGGGCTTAAACGCGGGACAAACAGACGGATAGAGGCATTGGCGATCCATGCAGGCGCCCTGCGTTTTCTGCTTTCGGCACCCCTGCCCGTAGAAATTGGCGGTAGGCCCGCCCACGTCGTGAATATACCCCGTAAAACCCGGCTGGCGCGTCAGCGCTTCCGCCTCGCGCACGAGCGAGTCTTCGCTGCGGCTCTGCAGGACGCGTCCCTGGTGGAACGTGATGGCGCAGAACGCGCACGCTCCCGCGCACCCGCGGTTGGCGGTCAGAGACAACTCCACTTCGCTGATCGCCGGCACGCCGCCGTCCTTGTCGTACATCGGGTGCGGACGGCGCGTATAGGGCAATTCATAGACTTCATCGAGTTCTTTGGCGGAAAGCGGCTCGTCAGGCGGATTGACGACCAAATACTGTTTTCCGTGCTTTTGAACAAGCGGTTTGCCCGTCAGATGATTCTGATTTTGATACTGCGCCATAAACGCGCGGCAATACGCGTCCTTATCGTCGCGCACCGCCTCAAAGCTCTCGATTTCCTGCGCGTCGTACACATTTTCGGGATGTTCCGTCACATACGCCGTTCCGGGAATATAGGTGATATCGTGAATATTCAGTCCGCCGTCCAGCGCGTCGGCAAGGGATACGATCATGCGTTCTCCCATGCCGTACATCAGGATGTCCGCTCCGCTGTCGATTAAAATCGACGCGCGCACACGGTCGTCCCAGCAGTCATAATGTGCAAAGCGCCGTAGACTCGCTTCCACCCCGCCGATAGCGATCGGCATATTTTTATACGCCTGCCGGATACAGTTGCAGTAGACAATATCCGCGCGGTCAGGACGCAAACCGATTTTTCCGCCGGGCGAATAGGCGTCGGCAGAGCGCCTTTTATGCGCGGCGGTATAATGATTGACCATCGGATCAATGTTGCCCGAGGAAACGAGGAAACCGAGTCTGGGGCGTCCAAACTGCTTAAACGCACCGATATCGCGCCAATCCGGCTGGGAAAGGATCGCGACCTTGTATCCGTTTTTTTCCAGCACACGCGAAATGATCGCGTGTCCGAAGCTCGGATGGTCGACATACGCGTCCCCGATCACATATACAAAATCCGGTCGCTCCCATCCGCGCGCTTCGCATTCCGCGCGCGTGACGGGCAAAAACGTCTGTTCCATATCCGTCCCCCGTTTTTCTTCTCTTTTATTATACGTTTTTTTGCCGAAAAGTCAACGGTGAATGCGGGTTGCGCTGTCCTCTTGCGTATGCTCCGTATAAAAGCGGGGGAAAGGATTTTCACCAAACTAAAAAGAATGAGCCCGGTACGATACCGAACTCATTCACAAGCAATTTCATTTTGTCTGACCTTTGGATTCATTTTAACAGACGGGGCGCAAACGGATTCTATACGTTAAACCGGAACAGCGTGATATCGCCGTCCTGCATGACGTAATCCTTGCCTTCCGAACGCACAAGACCTTTCTCGCGCGCGGCGGTCATGGACTTAAACCGCATAAACTCGTCGAACCCGATGATCTCGGCGCGGATGAAGCCGCGTTCGAAATCGGAATGGATCTTCCCCGCCGCCTGCGGCGCCTTGGTGCCGCGCGTGATCGTCCAGGCGCGCACTTCGTCCGCGCCGGCGGTCAGGAAGGAGATCAGCCCGAGCAGCGTATAGCTGGCTTTCACGAGCCGGTCCAAGCCGCTCTCTTCCAGCCCGTATTCGCCCAAAAACAGTTCCTTTTCATCCGGCGAAAGCTGGGACAGTTCTTCTTCGATCTTGGCGGAGATCACCAAAACCCGATCGCCGTCTTTTTCCGCCAACGCCTTTAACGCCTTGACGTTCTCGGTTTCCTGCCCGATCTGACTTTCGGCAATGTTGGCGGCATAAAGGATGGGTTTGGTCGTCAATAAAAAGAACGATTTGGCAAGCGCCTTCTCCTCCTCGTTCATTTCCATACTGCGCACGGGTTTTTCGCTTTCCAGATGTT
>JAGCSD010000046.1 GCA_017964345.1 Clostridia bacterium | reverse complement strand
GACCAGCGCAATCACAAGCAGAGATAGACAACTGACCGCCGCGCGCAGAAAGCCGAACGTAAACGGTCCCATGCCCGCCGCCGCACAGCGCGCCTGAAACGAAAACGCGACGCCCCAGATCAGCGCCGCCATCACCGGAAACACGGTTTGACGCAGAAATTTGTTCATAGACGGCTCCTTGTCCGATATGCGAATATTGTACCGCAAAACGCTAAAAAAGGCAAGAAAAAAGGAGCGCGAACGCACTCCTTTTGATTTGCTGAAAGATCAGGAAAAATACGTATCGTATTCTCCGCCCCAACCTGCGAGGTAACGGGCGAGGATCACGCGGTCCTTGGCGGTGACGCGCCCGTCGCCGTTGATATCGGCGGCGTCAAGGTCGAGGTTGTAAGCCGACATATCCCAACCGGCAAGATAACGGGAGAGCAGAATGCGGTCTACGCTGTTGACGCTGTCCGCTCCGGTTTCACCGTCGTCAAAAATGTTGCCGAACGTCACGTGGCGCACGTTCACGGTCGCGTTTTCGGTCAGAATATGCACAACTTCAAAATCCGCGTTGCGCGTATTTTTCGCTACGCTTTCAAGCGTGATCGTATGCTCGCCGTCCGGCGCGTCAGCGGCAATTTTGAAAACGAGGATCGCCACCGTTCCGTTTGCGGTCAGATCCGTTTGCGTCAGATCGTTTTCCCACGAAAGCGTGTAGGGGTTGCACGACAGGTTTTCGGGGAAGTTCGTGCCGCCGAGCAGTTTCATATCCTGCACTTCCACCAGCGTGAACACGTCCGCGTCATAAGAAACACGCACTTGTGCCGAGATCACGCCGGGGTTGTTCTTCAGATAGATCGGCACGCGCGCGAACCGCTCCGCGCAGCCGGAAACCGGCTCGCTGTAAAACACCGGCGCGGTGGGATCGTCCACCGGCGGCACGACCGCGTCCGTGTACCGATGCGACGGATCACGTTTGCAGACGTGCAGGGTATAGCCTTCGGCATAATACGTCGGCGCGATCACCGTGTCCTCATAGTCGTGACCGAGGGCTTCCGTATAGTCTGCTATATAGGTGTGCGATGTATCATGCGAGCAAACGTAAGTCGTATAGCCCTGCTCCGTACAGGTGGGTGCGGTAATTTCACCCACATGATAATCGTGTCCCAGCGCGTCCGTTGTGGTGAGAGCATCCGCGCTGAGGGCGTTCTTCAGAGTGGCAACCGTATCATAGAAGGTATCCGCGTTCGCGCCGATAACGAATTTCAGCGCGCCCGCTTCTACTGCCGTGTTGCCGTCCTGCAGGATGTCAAAGCGCAGGAAGAAGGTCGACAGATCGTATTTTTCTCCAAATACTTCAACTTTGCCGTCTTCCACGTCCATCGTGTATTCCACGATTTCGGTTTCGCCGGGAGCGATTGTCACAACTTCAATGTCCTCGGTATTGGCTTCGTTGGGACCCGCCCAAACTTTCTTATCGCCTTTCATTGCAGAGGTCTGCAGGGCGAACCGGATGCCCAGATCCGCTTCTTCACTTTCATTGGTGATCGGGAACGCAACCGTTATCTGACCGTTCTTCACGTTTGCCGAGGATAAGAATTCTTTAGCAGATCTCAGAATGAGCTGATTGGCGTCGGTGATCACAGTGAAACGCACAGCGCAGGGCTGTTCACCACCGGGTTCTTCACCGCCGGGCTGCTCACCACCGGGCTGCTCGCCGCCGGGCTGCTCACCACCGGGCTGCTCGCCGCCGGGCTGCTCGCCGCCGGGCTGCTCACCACCGGGCTGCTCGCCGCCGGGTTCTTCTGTAATCACCGTTTCGAACGCGGATTTGCTGTCGTTGATCGTTTTCAGAAGCGGCGCATCGCTCGCGCGATCCGTCCAAATCATATAACTCGGCGCCGGCGCCTGGTGATCTGCGTCTAACTTCATAAAAAAGCGCGCATAGAAGCTGTCGATTGGCTGCGTATAAGCACTGCCGTCGGTATAGTTGATGTTATCGCCGTCCACATTGCAGGTGATCGACAAATCCGCCTCCTGACCGGGTTCGATCGTCACCCAATCGCTATCAATGCCCTTCATGTTGGCAGCGCTCTGCAATCTCGCCTGCACGAAGATCGCCGCCTCGCCGGTGTTCTTGATATGGAACACTTTGGTGAGCTTATTCTCTTCGATCGCCTCGCCGGTCAGAATGCCTTGACCATTCCAGCGGTTATAAATATCATCTTTATCCATTTCAGTGAACGCAACGGCGTTTCCGACCGAAGCGATCGCCGCGACCGCCGCTTCATCGCTTTCGTTGACATACGTGAAGAAGTCGGGGCTGTTGCACTCCTCGACCATTCCCGTCAGGAATTTGTCTACCGGTTCGTTGCCGTTGACGCAGTAGATCAGGAGATTTCCGTCCACTTGATGGTAGCTTTCTTCATCTCCGACGCCAATACAAAAGACCAGGTTGGAAAGCGTATATTTGTCTCTGGTGTTAAACGCCAACGCAAACAACTCAAACGCACCCGGAGCTACCGTTTTTTCGACCTGCGCGATGTTTGACCCGCTATTATCAATAGTAGTATTGCCGTTTCGTACCCAAATCTTGACCATTCTCGGTGCGTCGCCCAGATTGTAGACCACATACGTTCTGGAGAAGTTCTTATTGGCTCCTACCACGTCGCTGTCCGTTATGGGACTGGTCTGCAGCTGGAAAGCGTATCGGGATGTACTACTCGGATTCTCGGGACGCGAGTAACGAATGCCGACATAGTTTTCTTCTGCGTTGACGGTCAAGATGTTGCCGAACGATACCATCGAAACGCAAGCAAACACCATCGCCAACACCAGTGCTAAACTGGTTAGCTTCTTCATCTTTTGTTCCTCCAAAATAAAAAAGTGCGCAGCCGAAGCGTGCGCACTGAAAAACACAAGCCCCGATTGCTACCACACAACTTCCATACGTTCGCGAAAATGCGAAAAACGATATGCGAAAAGAGCCTGTGTTTTTGCCCTAACAGGCAAAAACACACCGCTTTCCGGAATTCTCGCGAATTACGTTTGATTCAGTTGTGTGGCAACCCCATTATAGCAGATTCGCGAGCGCTTGACAAGTCTTTTCTTTTTCCGTTTGACAAAACCGGCGAAGGATCCTATAATATAGTGTATTCTTGAATTCATTTGTAAAAGGAGCGAACCGAAATGGCTGACAAGCAGTTCGTGACGCAGATCGCCGACATCCGTGAGGACTTTCCGCAGTGGTATACGGACGTCGTTATCAAGACGGAAATGGTGGATTACGGTCCGGTGAAAGGCACGATGGTCATTCGTCCTTACGGGTACGCCGTGTGGGAGCTGATCCAGCAGGAAATGGACCGTCGGTTCAAGGAAACGGGGCATCAGAACGCCTATTTTCCGCTTTTGATCCCGGAGAGCTTTTTGAGTAAGGAAGCCGAACACGTCGAGGGCTTCGCGCCCGAGGTCGCGTGGGTGACGCACGGCGGGAACGAAAAGCTCGCCGAGAGGCTCGTCATTCGCCCGACCAGCGAAACGATCATCTGCGATATGTACGCCAAATGGGTGCAGTCGTGGCGTGATCTCCCCTTAAAGTATAACCAGTGGTGCAACGTGGTGCGGTGGGAGAAGGCAACGCGTCCGTTCCTGCGCACCAGCGAGTTTTTGTGGCAGGAGGGGCATTGCATTTTCGCCACGCCCGAGGAAGCCAAAGAAGAAACGCTGACGATGCTGGAGGTCTACCGCGAGTTTGCCGAAAATGTTTTGGCGATCCCGGTGTTCTGCGGGCAGAAGAGTGAAAAAGAGAAGTTCGCCGGCGCCGCGGAAACGTATTCCATCGAAGCCATGATGCTCGACGGCAAAGCGCTGCAGGCGGGGACGTCGCATTATTTGGGCGACCACTTCTCCAAAGTGTTCCATATTCAGTTTTTGGATAAAGACGGCACGCTCAAAAACGTGTATCAGACCTCGTGGGGCACGTCCACCCGCATGATCGGCGGCGTGGTGATGGTCCACGGTGACGAGCGGGGACTGAAATTTCCCCCGAAGATCGCGCCGATCCAAGTGGCGATCGTGCCGGTCGCCGCGCACAAGGAGGGCGTGACGGAAG
>JAGCSD010000002.1 GCA_017964345.1 Clostridia bacterium | reverse complement strand
CTTAATGATAGCACGGATGTCGTCGGCAACCGCCAAGCGCGTTTGATAATCCAGCGCGGAAAACGGTTCGTCCAGCAGAAGCAGCGCGGGATCCGGTACCAACGTGCGGATCAGCGCCGCGCGCTGGCGCATTCCGCCGGACAGATGCGCGGGATAGGCGTTTTTGAAGGTGCCAAGCCCGTATTGCTCCAAGAGGGCGTCTGCTTTTTCTTCGGTTTCTTTGGTGCGCATGTGACGGATATCCGGACCTAAGAGAACATTCTGCCGGATTGTCAGCCAGGGGAACAGTTGATCCTGCTGCAGCATATAACCGATTTTTCCGCGCACTGTGCGTGCATCAACACCGTTGAGCAGCACCCGTCCGCCACTGGGGTCTTCCAGCCCCGCGATCAGCGATAAAACGGTTGATTTGCCGCATACGGACGGTCCGATCATAGAAACGAACTCGGTTTCCCCGACAGAAAAATGAATATCCTTGAGCGCTTCGGTTTCCCCTTGCGGGGTATGGTAATACTTTTTTACGTGTTCCAGTTTTACGACCTCAGCCATGGAATGGTATTCTCCTTTCGGTGTTTCCGAAATAAAGGAGAACGGCGCGGTTTCCGCGCCGTTCTCAGCCGTTCCGAAACACCTGCTTTATACTATGAAGCAGGCGGGGTTTTTGTCCTTTTTACGAAACCTTTTGCGCAAACTGGTTATCCACCACTTTGTCATAATCAGCGTGTTCTACTTCAATGCCCGCCGCACGGATCACGCGCAAAAGCTGGTCGAAATCCGCTTTCTCAAGCGTCGGCTCGGTTTTCCACGCGCCGATTGCCTGATAGTTGGCAACCACCTTGGTTAAAAGCGTCATATCGCTGTCGGGGAACGCCGGTTTGATGGCGGCGGCTACTTCTTCGGCGGTATGCGCCGCTACCCACGTCTGCCCCCGATACAGGGCGTTGACAAAGGATTGCAGCAGGGCTTTATGCGTGTCGCGGAAGCTTTGCGTTACCATCATCGCCGTATAGGCGACCGCGTCCGCTTCTTGCCCGATTGACGCCACAATATAGCCTTCACCAGCCAGTTCCATGGTGGAAGCGCTTGGCTCGAACAGAGCCACATAGTCATCTTCACCGGCAAGAAAGGCCCCTCCCATTAGATCAAAGCTGACATCGGTGCGTAAGTTCAGGTCGGTTTTGGGATTGATGCCGTGCGCACGCAGAACATATTCGAGCGTCATTTCCGGCATACCGCCGGTGCGTCCGCCGATGACCGATTTGCCGCGCAGTTTTTCCCATGAAAACTGCGGATCCGGCGTTTTCCCCACCAAGAACGAACCGTCCCGGCGCGTGACCTGCGCGATGATGACGGGGTAGTCCTTTTGTCCTTCGTTGTAGACGTATACCGCTGTTTCCGGTCCCATAAAGCCGATATCGGCACTGCCGGTCAAAAGCGCGGTCATGGATTTATCGCTTCCGCCGCCGTTGGTGAGTTCGATTTCAATGCCCGCTTCCTTAAAAAAGCCCAACTCGTTTGCCGCGTAAAAAGGCGCGTAAAAAATGGAATGCGTCACCTCGTTGATACGCAGACGCGCGGTTGTTTTGTTGCGGCATCCGACCAAAGCAAAGGGCAGCATAACCGCAACCAGCAGTATGGACAACAGTTTTAGTTTCATACGTTTTTCCTCCTTTTTGTGCTATTCGTATGATATGCGGATGTCCTGTTTTTTGCCCGTATTTTTGAGAATTTTGCATGACTTTTTGCCCGATATGTGATACAATATAAAAAAATATTTCTTTAATCGGAGTCACCCGTGACAGAATCGTTTATTGAACAGTCAAAACTGAATCCTCAGCAGAAAAAAGCGGCTATGACCACCGAGGGGGCGCTTTTGATTCTTGCCGGCGCCGGAAGCGGTAAAACGCGCGTACTGACGCACCGCATCGCGCATCTGATTTTGGATAAACAGGTCAGCCCGTGGAGCATTTTAGCCATTACCTTTACCAACAAAGCGGCTAAAGAAATGAAAGAGCGCGTGCAGGCGGCGTGCGGTACACAAGGGGCGACGTGTGGGTTTCGACCTTTCACGCCATGTGCGTGCGCATCCTCCGGCGTGAGATAGAAGCGCTTTCTTACAGCCGTGAATTTACGATCTATGACGATGACGATCAATTAAAGATCCTCTCCGCGCTGATCGACGAATACGCGCTTCCGCCCAAGGAGTTCCCGATAAAGGAGATCCGCGCCGTCATTGCCGACGCCAAGAACGCCATGCGCTCGCCCAAAGCGCAGCGCGAGGCGGCGATTTCCAAGAGGGAAGAGGTTTTCGCCGATCTGTACGAAGGCTATGAAAAAAAACTGCGCGCGAACAACGCGCTGGACTTTGACGACCTGATCCTCAAGACTACCGTTTTATTCGACAAATTTCCCGACGTGCGTGAAAAATACGCGCGCCGGTTCCGTTACATTCACGTGGACGAATATCAGGACACGAACATGGCGCAGTATGTGCTGATCCGTCAGCTCGCCTCCGCGTGGGGGACTATCTGCGTTGTAGGCGATGACGATCAAAGCATCTACGGCTGGCGCGGCGCGGATATTCGCAACATTCTTGAGTTTGAAAAGGATTTCACAAGCGCGGTGACGATCAAGCTGGAGCAGAACTACCGTTCAACGAACAGCATTCTTTCCGCCGCCAATGCCGTGATCGCCAACAATCGGGCGCGCAAAAAGAAAAAGCTGTGGTCGGAAAACGGCGACGGCGCGCCTGTTCGGGTAGAGGAGTTGGCGGATGGACGGGGTGAGGCGGCGTTCGTCGTTTCCGAGATACTGAACGCCTCGCGGGAAGGAAAGCCGTACAGTGAGTTCGCGGTGCTGTACCGCACGAACAACCAGTCGCGTATCATGGAAGAAATGCTGCTCGGGAGCGGCATCCCGTACCGCGTGTACGGCGGTCAGCCGTTCTACGGGCGCAAGGAAGTCAAGGACGCGATCGCGTATCTGCGGCTGATCGT
>JAGCSD010000045.1 GCA_017964345.1 Clostridia bacterium | reverse complement strand
CGCCGCCGTCAAAAGCGCGCACAGATCTTCCAAGGGATCGAGCTGTTTCAGCGCGCTTTGCAGAAGCGCGCTTTGCGTGCCGGAAAGCAGCTCGTTCAGCGCGGGCAGCTTTTCCAGCGACCGCCGCATGAACAGCGCCTCGCGCGCGTTGACCGTACCGTAGGAAATGCGCGTGCATATTCGCTCGATGTCGCAGATATCCGTCATGGCGGCGATCATATCCTGTCGCCGGGCGAAATCGTTTTTCAGCTCTTCCACCGCGTCCAACCGGAGCAAAATCTCTTCCTGCCGGCGGAGCGGACGTTCCATCCATGCGTGCAGTTTGCGCGCACCCATAGGGGTAAGCGTGCGGTCCATCAGCCACAAAAGCGTGCCGCGCGTGCCGTGGTCGCCCATGGAACGAAACAGCTCTAAGTTGCGCACCGCGGAAGCATCCAGCACCAAGGTGCTTTTTTCATCTAAAAACGTCAGTTGCGTCATGTGCGCCAGCGTATTTTTCTGCGTCAGAATCAGATATGCCCACAAACCCGCGGCGGCTTGCCATGCCGCCGGATGTTTTTTCGCCTGCCCCGCGGCGTCGGGAAAACGCTCGGCGAGCTTTTTTTTGTTTGCCTCATCGGCAAACAGCGCGTCGGAGCGGGAGAGCGGCTTAAACTGCTTGCGGATGTACTCCGGGATGCGCTGTGCACGGTCGAAAAACGCCGGGTCCGCCAAAATTTCATTGGCGCGGATCTCAATCAGCTTGTCCGTCACGGCGGAAAGCTCCAGCTCCGCGGGGACATCCGTCATATTGAATTCGCCGGTGGAAACGTCCGCCCAAGCGACGCCGCAGACGCCTTTGTGAAAGAAAACCGCCGCTAAAAAATTATTTGTCTTAGCGGAAAGCAGATCATCTTCAATGACCGTGCCGGGCGTAATAACGCGGATCACGTCGCGCTCGACCAGCCCTTTGCTTTCCTTGGGATCGGTAAGCTGCTCACAGATCGCCACTTTATAGTTCTTTTCCAGCAGCTTGTTGATATACGTGTTGACACTGTGATGCGGCACGCCACACATCGGCGCGCGCTCGGAAAGACCGCAGTCGCGCCCGGTCAGCGCGAGCTGCAGTTCTTTCGACGCGATCTTGGCGTCGTCGAAAAACATTTCGTAAAAATCGCCCAAACGGTAGAACACAAGGCAGTCCTGATACTTTTCTTTCAGTTCCACATACCGTTGCATCATGGGTGATAGCGGCATTTATTCTTCCTCCGTTTCTCCCGAAAGGGAATTGGGCTTGGCGTGAATGACGCGCACATTCACAAATTGACCGATTTGATCTTCCCGGCCCGGGAAGGTGACCATCCAGCCCGATTCGGCACGTCCGCACAAGAGATGCTCTCCCTTGCGCGCCTTGCCCTCCGCCAGCACGCGAACGCGCGTGCCGATCTTGCTTTGTGCGCGCGCAAGCGACGATTCCTCGCACAGCGCGATCAGCCGCGCCATACGCGCCTTTTTTTCCCCGTCGCTCGTTTCGTCTTTCATCTCCGCGGCAGGCGTTCCCACGCGGGGCGAATAGACGAACGTGAACGCCGAATCGAACCGCACCTCTTCCATAAGGGAAAGCGTATCGGCAAAATCTTCTTCCGTTTCGCCCGGAAAGCCCACGATCACGTCGGTGGAAAGCGCGATATCCGGCATAGCCGCGCGCAGCTTTTTGACAAGCGTGAGATACTGCTCCCGCGTGTAATGACGGTTCATTTGCCTTAAAATCCGGTCGGAACCGGACTGCACGGGCAGGTGAAGCGCGCACGCGACTTTCGGCAGATCGCGCATCGCTTCGATCAGCTCGTCCGACAGATCTTTCGGGTGACTGGTCATAAAACGGATGCGCTCGATCCCGTCCACGCCGTGCAGAAGCCGCAAAAGCGACGCAAACGAAATTTCCCCGCAGTTTTTGCCGTAGGAATTGACGTTTTGCCCCAAAAGCATGATTTCCTTTACACCTGTGCGCGCAAGAGCGCGTACTTCTCTTTCAATATCCTCATGCCTCCGGGAACGCTCGCGCCCGCGCACATAGGGTACGATGCAGTAGGTACAGAAGTTGTTGCACCCGTACATGATATTCACGTACGCCTGCGCGGTTTTTTCGCGCACAACGGGCATATCTTCCACGATATCGCCCTCGCGCTCCCACAGGGAAAGTGTGCGCTCTTTCGCCGTCAGCACCCGGTATATAAGCATCGGCAGCTCGTGCGTGTTGTGCGTGCCGAGAAAAATATCCACAAAGCGGAACGCGCGGCGCAGCTTGTCCGCCGTGCCGTCCTCCTGCATCATACAGCCGCAGAGAATGACGAGCATATCCGGATTTTTGACCTTGGCTTCCTTGAGCTTTCCCAAATTACCGCGCAGACGGTCTTCGGCGCCCTCGCGCACACAGCAGGTGTTAAACAGGACCGCGTCGGCACTTTGACGGTTTGCCGCAGGCGTGTAACCCATGCTTTCCAAAAGACCGGCGATCGTCTGCGAATCCCGCACGTTCATCTGACAGCCGTATGTTTCGATATAGTAAGTGTGCGGTCTGTCCCCGAAAAATGTACGCACACGCGTACAAAACGTCGAATCGGTGATTTGATGAAACGAACGGATCCCCGCCACGCGCCTGTTCCTCCTGTTGAAAGGTAGAATATTCTACCTGATATTATATAATAAAAGGGGTTTTTAGGCAAAGAGTTTTTGCGCAAAGCCAAACAAAAAAGCCGTCTGCGGGAAGCAGACGGCAGGAAGCTCTTAAAACTCCGCGTTGTTAGGCGTTCTCGGATACGGGATCACGTCACGGATATTCTCCATACCGGTAATGAAGCGCATCATGCGTTCCACCCCCATGCCGAACCCGCTGTGCTGGCAGGTGCCGTAGCGGCGAAGGTCAAGATACCAATCGTAATCTTCCTCTTTCAAGCCCAGCTCTTTGATGCGCTTGAGCAGCATATCGAGCCGCTCCTCGCGCTGGCTGGCGCCCACGATCTCGCCGAGGCCCGGAAACAGGAGGTCGGTGGCGGCAACGGTTTCGTTGTCGTCGTTCAGGCGCATATAGAAGCTCTTGCATTCCTTGGGATAGTCGGTCACGAACACGGGACGTTTGAACACCTCGTCCGCCAAGTATTTTTCATGCTCGGTCTGAATACCCGTGCCCCACTCGGCGGGAATATCGAACTTCACGCCGCTTTCGCTCAGAATTTTCAACGCTTCGCGATACGTGATCCGCGCGAAATCGCTCGAAACGGTTTTTTGAAGTTTTTCGATCACGCCAGGCTCGATAAAGCGGTCAAAGAACGCCAGCTCATCGGGGCAATGCTCCAGAACATACGCGATCACATACTTCGAAAGCGCCTCGATGGTGTCCATCAGATCATTCAGATCGGCAAACGCCATTTCCGGCTCCACCTGCCAGAACTCGGCGGCGTGGCGCGGCGTGTTGCTGTTCTCGGCGCGGAAGCACGGACCGAACGTATACACCTTACGGAAGCCCCAGCAGAACGGCTCGACGTTGAGCTGACCGCTGACGGTCATAAACGCCTGCTTGCCGAAAAAGTCCTTCGACCAGTCGATCTTGCCGTCCGGTGTGCGGGGCGGATCGTTCACATCCATCGTGGAAATGCGGAACACCTCGCCCGCGCCTTCGCAGTCACTGCTCGTCACGCAGGGCGTGGCGATATACACGAACCCGTTTTTCTGCAAAAAATCATGGATGGCATACGTTAAAACGGAACGCACGCGAAACACCGCCGTAAAGGTGTTGGTGCGAGGTCTGAGGTGCGCCACCGAGCGCAGATACTCGTATGAATGTTTCTTTTTCTGAATGGGAAACTCCGGCGAGCTTTCGCCGTGGATCACAATTTTGTCCGCGTGAATTTCGAGCGGCTGACGCGCATCGGGCGTCAAAACCACTTCGCCCTCCACGATCAGGCACGCCGAAACGTTTTGTTTTTCCACCGCGTCGAAATTTTCCAGCGTACGGTCGAATACGATCTGAATGTTTTTCTGACTCGTTCCGTCGTTGAGTTCAATAAACCCGAACTCCTTGGACGCGCGGATCGTGCGCACCCAGCCGGCGACCGTCACGCGGCAGGCTTCACCGCGCGCAAAAATATCTTTTACAAGATCGGTTTTCATACAAAAACCTCCGAATAGAGAATATGCTTG
>JAGCSD010000044.1 GCA_017964345.1 Clostridia bacterium | reverse complement strand
GTGTTGTTTGATCACCCGCGCGAGCTTTTCCAGATCGTCTTTTTCCATGATCGCGCCGGTGGGATTGTTCGGGTAGGGTAAAATCAGCGCCTTGGTGCGCGGTGTGACGGCTTTCTCCACCGCCTCGGGCGTCAAACGGAACCTGTCTTCCGCGCGCGTGCGCACCGGCACGGCAACGCCGTGTACCAGCGTCACATTCGGCACATAGGAAACATAGCTCGGATCGGGAATGATCACTTCGTCGCCCGGCGCAATGAGTGCGCGCATAGCGAGATCGATCGCCTCCGACGCGCCGACCGTTACCAGAATTTCGCTGTTTTCGTCGTATGTGACGTGAAAGCGTGTGCGCATATAGCGCGCGATCGCTTTGCGCAAACGCGGCGATCCCGCGTTAGAGGTGTATGCCGTTTCCCCGTTGCGGATGGATTCCATAGCGGCGTCGCGGATATGCCAGGGCGTAATGAAATCCGGTTCGCCCACGCCCAGCGTGATCGCGTCCGGCATCGTTTGCACAATGTCAAAAAACTTCCGAATCCCCGAGGGCGGCATATCCCGCACAGTCGGAGTGATTTTATCCTGCCAATTCACGGCGTCACCGCCTGACGGTGTTCGTCGTTTTCCTTTGTCAGAAGTCTGCCGTCCTGCTTATAACGCTTTAAGATGAAATGCGTGGCGCAGGACAGTACATTGTCCAGCGCGGAGAGTTTTTCGGAAACAAACTGCCCTACCTGACGAATATTGTCGCCCTCCACAATGACCATTAAGTCAAACGCGCCGCTCATCAGATAGCACGCCTTGACCTCCGGAAAAGAATAGATCGTGCGGGCAATGGCGTCAAACCCGCGGTCACGCTGCGGCGTGATCTTCACCTCGATCAGCGCGCTGACGGAATCGTTTTCCGTCGCCTCGGGATTGATCACCGCGCCGTAACCGATAAGAATGCCCGCCGCCTCCAGATCCGCGATCGTATCATGGATTTCTTTCTCGCTTTTGCCCAGCATCGCGGCGAGCTGCTCGTCCGTCAGCTTGGCGTCCTCGTGAAGCAGGTTCAATAACGTCCGTTCCGTGTTTGTCATGGTGTTTCCTCTCCTTTTTGAATAGATTCGAGAGCCCGTATGGCGTCTAATTCACCGCCGAACAGAGCATTGCGGAAAGATGCGGTCATGTTGAGCCGCCAATACCCGTCCTGCTCGGTCAGCGGTACGTCGACTTCAAACACCGCCGTTTCCTCCGTGCCCTGCACATGGCGGTAAAAAATCTCGTTCCACTTGATCTCCTTTGCCTCGTCGGTATACACGCGGTTGTTCGCATAGGCGTCCTGCATAAAGGCGTCATATTCGCGCGCCGTGTTTTCATACGCCTTGGCTAAGCTGATCTGCGTGATCATCAAATGCGCATACAGCACGCCGCCCTGTTTGTTGATGCCCCATAATTCATAGGCGATACCGCCGAAGATCTGCACATTGACCGGACTTGCGTCAATGGACGCGGGAATATTCTCTTCACAGGCGACCGTCAAGGCGTTGGCGGTGGCAAAATCCTGCGTTTGCAGGGCGTTGAAATAGGCTTTCACCGTGCCGCGCACCAGCGATTTTTCCGTGCCGGAAACACAGCCGCTCAACAGCAAAACGACCAGCGCGGCGGCAAAGAAACGATATAACCGCTTCATAGCTTTCCAAACTTTCCGCTCTTTTGACTGCCGAGCGCGAATTTGGCAATGATCTCGGAATCAAAGGCGAAATTGTTTTCCTTGCGCGCTTCATACGCCTGAAACGCGGTTTCGATCAAAATATCGATCAGTTTCGCATACGAAATACCCAGCGGTTCCCACAGATAGAAAGCAAACGAACCGGGGATCGTGTTGATCTCGTTGACGTACAGGTTCGCAAGGTCATGATCGGCAATATAGTCGATCCGCACGACGCCCTTGCAATCCATCAGCTTGAAAATATCCACTGTCATCTGCCGGACGCGGGCGGTCATGTCCTCGGGGATCGGCGCGGGAATGCGGCGCGAAAGCGCTTCCATGCTCGCCTCATTCTTACCGCCGCTCAGGTATTTGTCCGAGAACGTCAGAAAATCCTCCTTGGCGGCGGGCATTTCGCACACGCTCGCCTTGACCTTATCGCCGAATCCCAGCGCCGAACAGTTGATCTCTTTGGGCGCGTCCAGTCCTTTTTCCACCAAGACGCGGTGATCGTACTGCACCGCCAGCGCGATGGCTTTGGCAAGCTCGGCGCGGTCGCGCGCCTTGGAAATACCGATGCTCGAACCTAAATTGGACGGTTTCACGAACATCGGATATGTCAGACGGTCTTCGCACTGATCGAGGACCGTTTCCTGATCGTTCTCCCATGCCTGCCGGTCAAAATACGTGTACGGCAGAACCGGGAAACCCGCCCCGGCAAACGCCGCTTTCATCAAAATTTTATCCATGCCCGCGGCGGAACCCAGCACACCGCTGCTGGTATACGGCACACCCGCCATTTCGAGCAGACCCTGCAGGGTACCGTCCTCGCCGTTCAACCCGTGCATGGCGAGCAACGCCGCGTCGATTTTACTGAAAACCGGGTTTTCGCGCTTGAACCGTCTTTTTTCGGGCGTGAAACGATAAAGCTGTTTCACGCGTGTGTTGGCGGGCAGATAAACGCGCGTGACAGCCGGATCCCCGGCGTCGAAATGGCGAAACGCCTCCACGTGCATGAGTTTTTCTCCCGAATACCAGTCGCCCTCGCGGGAAATATAGACCGGCACGACCGTATACTTTTCACGGTTGATATTTTGCATCAGCTGCTGCGCCGTCACGATCGACACGTCGTGTTCTACGCTTTTTCCTCCGAAAAAAACCGCTATAGTCAGCATATTGTCCTCTCCTTATTCGTAGTTATCCGGCAGGTCGTTTTCAAACAGGACCACATCGCCGGTCACGGAAATGTCTTTGAGCAGGGTCATAGCTTCCTCCAAGGACTCCACTATATGCGTTTCGCCCTTAAAATCCGTCATGCCCGCCTGTATTTCCGCCGCGCGCTTTTTGCCCACTAAAACGGCGACGTCCGCGCACGCGGCGATCTCTTCACCCAGTTCCCGGTGAAAGCGCGCCTGCTCGCTCCCCAATTCCACAAACCCCGGCGTTACGATCACGCGCCGTCCGGTGAAGCGCGCCAGCACGTTCAGCGCGGCTTTGGCGCCGTTGGGACTGGCGTTGAACGCGTCGTCGATCACGGTGATCGGCGTTTGCTTAACGATCTGCAGGCGATGCTCGATCGGCTGAATTTTGGCGATGCCGCGGGATACTTCCTCCGGCGTCAGCCCCATATCCAGCGCCATGGCGGCGGCAACGAGGATGTTGGAAATATTGTGTTCTCCCAAAAGGCGTGTGACGCATTCCACGCGCTCGCCCTCGCGCGTGACCAAGGTAAAAGCGCTTCCGCTGCAGCCGACGGACAGGTTTTCCGCCCGCACGTCGTCTTCCGGCAGGAATCCCGCCGAAATTTTGCGGCAGGGCGCTTTTTCATACAGCGCGCGAACGTCTTCGTTCAGAGAAGAAAACACCGCCGTTCCGGTCGTCCCCAGCGCCTCGATCAACTCATACTTGCCTTGTTTTACGCCCTCGATCGAGCCGAACGTATCCAGATGCTGAGGTCCGATCGACGTCAGGATCGCGCGCGTGGGACGCACGAGATCACACAACTCCCGAATATCGCCGATATGGCGCGAACCCATTTCGCAGATAAAGACCTCGTCGTCGGGCTGAAGCCGCTCGCGGATCACCCGCACGACGCCGAGCGTCGTGTTGTAGCTTGACGGCGGCGTCAGGCAGGAAAACCGCTCGGACAAGAGTGTGGAAAGAATAAACTTGGTGCTGGTCTTTCCGTAACTGCCGGTAATCGCCACGATTTGAAGATCGCTTCTCTCTTTCAGGCGGCGCGCGGCGTCGCGCACGAACACGCGGGCGATCGCTTTTTCAACCGGAAGCATGATCGCCGCGGCGCACAGCACCCAAAGGGACGCCAGCGGAACGAGCAGAACGCAGAAGACAGCCGGCGGGAACGGCAAAGACGGACAGAGCGCCGGCAAACCGAACGTGAAAAACACGGCGAAGAGCGCCGTCAGAATCGCAAGGCAGACGAGCAGCCGCAGGATCCGCGGCGTGTAATGCAGCGGTTTTTTGACCGTAGGCGGCGCCAGAAGATACCGCGGGCGGCGCAGGCGCGCAAACAGATGCGGCACATACTGAGAAAGGAAATACCCCTCAAGCTGCATCATGTGGACCGAATACCGTGCCGCCAGCACCGTCAGCGCCGTTACGGCGCAAACCAACAAAATTTTGGCAAACAGAATCATACTTTTCCTCTATTCCCCGAAAAACGTCCGCACGATCGCAAGTGTGCGGGCACTTTCTTCCAAAAACGCATAATGTGTTCTCTGTAAATACACGACCTTGGCGCAATCGGGGATCTCCTGTTCCATTTTTTCCGCCATCCAGAGCGGCGTCGCGGTGTCCTTCTCGCCCCAAATCAAAAACGTGGGGGCTTTCACGCGCCTGAGAAGCGGTGAGAGGTCCTCGTTGACGATATTCTGAAAGGTGACCTTCATCGTATCGGACAGAACACGGTAATCTTCCGATCCTTTGTTCTTCCGCCATTCTTCGAACTTGGACGGCGCGAACAAACGCAGAAAAAACTTGGCTATCTTATATTTCCACACGCGGACGTAATACGCCGCGCCGCGCTTATCCCGAATACCCGCCGCGCCGCACAGCACCATTTTATTGACAAGTCGGGGCTGAGTCGCGGCAAGGATCAGCGCCAAACGGCACCCGAACGAATGCGCCACAATGTCGACTCTCTCCCATCCGCGCTTTTCTATCAAAGCCTGCACCAGATGTGCGTAATCATACACAGTCATGGGCTTTTTGGGGTCCGGTGAAGCGCCGTGTCCCGGCATATCCGGCATCAGAACGCGAAACTGCGTAGCAAGTTCGCGCGCAAGCGGATTCAAAAGGGTATGACCATACCCCCAGCCGTGGAGCAGAAGCACCGGTCTGCCTGCACCGATTTCTTCGGTTTCAACGGTAAAATCCCCGTATTGCTCGATCATTTACAGCTCCTCCAGCCACAAAATCGCGGCATCCTCCCCGTTGGCATAATAGCCGGGACGCACGCCGACAACGTGAAATCCCAAACTTTCATACAGCGCAAGCGCCGCGCGATTGCTCACACGCGCCTCGAGCGTCATCGCCGCGAGATGCTCTTCCTTTGCCGTGCGTATCAGTTCCTGCATAACGGCTCTGCCCAGTCCCTGCCGGCGCGCCTGCGGCGCAACCGCCACGTTGGTGATATGCGCTTCGTCAACGATCTTCCAAAACCCGCCGTAAGCAAGCACGGTTTCGTCCTCCACCGCTACGGCATAACGCGCCAAGGGATTTGTCAATTCGCTTTCAAACGCCGTGCGCGACCACGGATCGGCAAAACTGACCTGCTCAATCGCCGCTATTCCGTCTATCCACTTTTGTTTAAGCGTTGTGACGTATCTCATATTCCCGCTCCGCCTGCGGCTTACGCAGATAAAAAGCATCCAGCGCCGCCGCAC
>JAGCSD010000008.1 GCA_017964345.1 Clostridia bacterium | reverse complement strand
GATCACCGCCGAATCCCGGTCGCTTCGCCTGCGTGAGTGCGGCTTCTTTGAAAGCGCGGACGCGTCCGCGCCGATCCCGATCGTCAGCGTGGTTTCCTCCTCTTTAAGCGAAAACGGCGGAACAAACCTGTTTGACGAACAGGATCTGGTCGCCCTGCGTCCCGGCTTCCGCAACAGTATGTACTTTGACGAAATCTATCATGCCCGCACGGCGTACGAATCCGCGAACGGCTTGTCTATTTACGAATGGACGCACCCGCCGCTGGGCAAGGATATGATCTCCTGGTGCGTGTCCCTGATGGGTATGACGCCCTTCGCCTGGCGCTTTGCCGGTACGCTTGCCGGCGTGCTGATGCTGCCCGTGTTATACTTCTTAGGACTGATGATGTTCCGCAAAACGAGCTGGGCTGCCGTTCTGACCTCGCTTATGGCGCTGGACGGTATGCACTTCGTGCAAACGCGGATCGCCACGATTGATTCCTTCGGCGTACTGTGGATTCTGGTAATGTTCCTATTCATGTACTGGTATTACAGCATCAGTTTTTACGATATGCCTCTTCGTAAGACGTTCCTGCCGCTGGGACTTTGCGGCGTTGCCTTCGGGCTGGGCGCGGCAAGCAAATGGATCTGCCTGTATGCCGGCGCCGGTCTTGCCGTGCTGTTCTTTATGACGTTGTTCCGCCGCTATTCGGAATACCGCGTCGCTAAAGCAAACTTGGATCCCGTCAAAGGTGAAAAAAAGGAGTATTTACAACATATCTGCGATACGTTTACCCCGTCGGCGTGCAAGACGCTCCTCTTTTGCATCCTGTTTTTCATCGTCATTCCGCTGGGGATTTACTGCCTGTCCTACTATCCGTACTGGAACGTGACAGGCGAAAGCCGCCCGTGGTATCAGATCGTGCTGGACAACCAAAGCGCGATGTACAACTATCACAGCAATCTGCAGGCAACGCATCCGTATCAGTCCGACTGGTACACCTGGCCGGTGATCTACCGTCCGATGTACTTCTATTCAGGCAAGCAGCTTTCCGGCGATCTGATGGGCTGTATTTCCTGCTTCGGGAATCCCGTGATCTGGTACATGGGGCTTGTCAGCGCCCTGGCGTGCATCGTTCTCTATGTGCGCCGCGTCTGGAAAGCGCCTGCCTCCCTCCTCAGTCGCCCGGCAAAAGGTGCGCTTGCGCTCTTCTCCGCGGGCGACGGTGACTTGCCCGATCGCGCCGAGCGTGATACGCGCACGCTGCTGTTCCTGCTTGTAGGGCTTGCGACCAATCTGATGCCGTGGATCGGTGTCAGCCGCTGCGTGTTCATCTACCATTACTTTGCCAGCGTGCCGTTCATTATGCTGATGACGGTATATCTGCTTCGTCACATCTGCCGCAAAAAACCGACGGCGGGCGTTACGCTGACGATCCTGTTTCTCGTGCTGGCGCTGGCGCTCTTCTTCCTGTTCAAACCTGTCTGGTCGGGCACGGAGGTTTCACGCGATTACGTCAACACCTATCTCAAATGGTTCTCTTCCTGGGAATTCGGCAGCGGCAGGCGCACCGGCATTGTGGACGGCAGCGCGTTCTTCACCTGGCTGCGCGAACTGCTCCATATCGGCTGAAAGGATTTTGTATGAAGTGTCTGCTTATTGACGGCAACAGCCTGATAAACCGCGCGTTTTACGCCCTGCCGGTGCTTTCCACCGACGAGGGCGTGTATACCAACGCCGTATACGGCTTTTTGAAAATGTTTTATAAGCTCGTGGAGGAATACACGCCGGATCACATCGTCTGCGCGTTCGACGTCAAGCATCCGACGTTCCGCCACGAACGATATGCCGCCTATAAGGCGGGACGCAAGCCCATGCCGGAAGAACTCGCGCCGCAGATCCCGCTTCTCAAGGACGTGCTTGCCCGCCTGGGCGTGTTCTGCTTTTCGCTTGCAGGGTTCGAAGCGGACGATATCGTGGGTACGTATGCCCGCCTTGCCGGTGAAAACGGCGGCGAAGCGGTCATTCTGACGGGCGACCGCGACGCGTTTCAGCTGATCGACGCGCACACGAGCGTGTGGTTCACCAAAAAAGGCATCACCGACCTGGCAAAGCTGACGCCGGACAATTTGAAAGAACATTACGGCGTGCGCCCGGATCAGGTAGTCGACCTGAAAGCTCTGATGGGCGATTCTTCGGACAATATCCCCGGTATCGCCGGCGTGGGAGAAAAGACCGCGCTGACGCTGATGGAAAAATACGGATCCCTTGACAATCTGCTCGCGCACGCCGACGAGGTTCCCGGCAAACTCGGTGAAAAAATACGCGCCGGGCGCGAGGACGCGCTGGAAAGCCGCTTCTTGGCGACCATCGTGCGCACGGTGCCCGTCGCGCCGCTTGAAAACGCGCGCTATTGTCCTCCGGACGCGGAAACCGCGGCGGAATTATTCAGAAAATACCAGTTCCGCTCTCTCTTAAAGGACACCGACGCGCCCGCGCCGGAATTTCGCCCGGAAACCAAACCGTTCGACGGTTTTACCATGACCGGCGACACGCTGGGGCTGGCGTGGACGGATAAAGAGATCACCGTGGCGTGCGACGAGCAAACGCAGTATGTCCTGCCGCTGTCCGTC
>JAGCSD010000043.1 GCA_017964345.1 Clostridia bacterium | reverse complement strand
TCCCAACCTGTGGGGGATTCTGATTTCCCTGTGCAATCTGGTCATTCTGTTTCTGATTCTCCGGCATTTTCTGTTCAAACCCGTCACCAAGGTGATGCGCGAGCGCAAACAAATGTTGGAGGATCAATTCACGCGTGCCGAAAACGCCGAGCAGGATGCAGACAAATTAAAAGCGCAATGGCAGGAAAAAATGGACGGTGCCGACTCCGCCGCCGCCGCGATTATGGCAAACGCCAACGAAAACGCGCAAAAACGAAGCGAAGCGATTTTGGCGGAAACCAAAACGCGTGCCGACGGTATTCTGCGTCAAGCCGAAGCCGACGCGCTTCTTGAGCGCAAAAAAGCGGAAGCGGGCATCAAAAAGGAACTGGTCGATCTTTCAACCGTACTGTCCGAAAAACCTTTAGAGCGTGAGATCAACCCCGACGATCACCGTGCGCTAATCGATTCCTTTATCGCGGATATAGGTGAGCAGGATGAACGGGACGAGTAAGGAATATGCCGTCGCCCTCTTTTCCCTGGCGCGCGAAAAAGGTACCGAAAAAGCGTTTTCCGCCTCTCTGGCGCTCGTTGACCGTCTATTGAAGGAAGAGCCGCTTTATGTCACGTTTCTCTCCTCTCCCGGCATTGCCAAAAAAACACGCCTTGACGCGATCCGCGAGGCGTTTGCCGGCAGCGTGGAGGAAGAGGTGGAAAGCTTTCTCTGCCTTTTGTGCGAGCATGGCGACGCGGCGCTGTTTTCCGATTGTCGGGACGAATATGAACGTCTGTACGCGCACAGCATTTCGCTGACACGCGCGCGCGTTACCAGCGCGTTTGAGCTGTCTGACGCGCAAAAAACGGCGCTAAAGCGAAAACTGGAGAAAATCAGCGGGCACACGGTGGAAGCTGACTTCAACGTGGATCCCGCCCTGATCGGCGGCGTCACGGTAGAGATGGACGGCAAAATTTTAGACGGCAGTCTGAAACACCGTATGCAGAAAATGAAAGAAGTGATGGATGCATGAGCCGAAAGCCGGAAGAAATCAGTAATATCATCAAAGAACAGATCCGTCAATACCGTACTTCGGTAGAAATGACCGAAACCGGCACCGTGGTGCTGGTAGGCGACGGTATTGCCAGCGTATACGGTCTGCGCAACTGCATGGCAAGCGAACTGTTAGAGTTTGACGACGGCAGTTACGGCATGGCGCAGAACCTCGAGACCGAAACCGTTTCCGTCGCCATTTTGGCGGACCGGAACGACATCCGCGAAGGTACCGGCGTACGCCGTACCGGTCGCGTTCTGTCGGTACCGGTGGGCGAAGCCCTGCTCGGGCGCGTGGTGGACGCGCTCGGTCAGCCTATCGACGGCAAAGGTCCGGTGGAAACAAAAGAGACCCGTCCCATTGAGGCGGAAGCGCCGGGCATCATCGAACGCAAAAGCGTGTCCGTTCCCCTGCAAACAGGGATCAAAGCGATCGACAGCATGATCCCCATCGGACGCGGTCAGCGCGAACTGCTGATCGGCGACCGCCAGACAGGTAAGACCGAGATCGCTATCGATACCATCATCAATCAGAAACATTCCGACGTGCTGTGCATTTATGTTGCCATCGGGCAGAAAAGCACGTCTGTTGTGCAGTTAGCGCAGGAGCTTTCCTCCGCCGGCGCGATGGACTATACGATCATCGTGTCCGCGTCGGCTTCCGAAAGCGCGCCGCTGCAATATATCGCTCCTTACGCGGGGTGCGCCATGGCGGAATACTTCCGTCAGCAAGGCAAGGACGTGCTGATCATTTATGACGATCTTTCCAAGCACGCGGTGGCGTATCGCGCCCTGTCGCTCCTGATTCGCCGTCCGCCGGGACGCGAAGCCTACCCCGGCGACGTGTTTTATCTGCATTCCCGGCTGCTGGAGCGCGCCGCGTGTGTCGCACCCGAATACGGAGGCGGTTCCATTACCGCCCTGCCGATCATCGAAACGCAGGCGGGCGACGTGTCGGCGTATATCCCGACCAACGTCATTTCCATTACCGACGGTCAGATCTTCCTTGAAACCGAGTTGTTCCACGCGGGTATCATGCCCGCCATCAACCCCGGTATTTCCGTTTCGCGCGTCGGCGGTTCCGCCCAGTTAAAGGGCATGAAGAAAGTCGCCGGCGAGCTGAAACTGTTATATTCGCAGTACCGCGAATTGCAATCGTTCGCGCAGTTCGGCAGTGATCTGGACGCCGACACCAAGGCGCGTTTGGCGCTGGGCGAGCGTATCGTGGAAGTTTTGAAGCAAAAACGCAACGATCCCGTTTCGGTAGGATGCCAGGTCGCTATCGTGTACGCCGTCATTCACGGTTATTTGGACGATACGCCCGTGGATCAGGTGACGGACTATGAAAAACGCCTGTACGAGCATCTCTACACCGCCTACCCCGCCTTTTTGCAGCGTATCAAGGACGGTTTCTTTGACGAATCCGATGAAGAAACGCTCAAGCAGGCATTAAGCGAGATGAAGAGGTAACCGGTATGGGAGCCGATACCAAAAGTTTACGTCTGCGCATCAAAAGCGTCGATTCTACTCTGCATTTGACCAAAGCGATGGGCTTGGTGGCGTCCTCCAAGATCCGCCGCGCGGGCGACGCGATGCAGAAAGCGCGCGCTTACGCATCCGCGGTCAAAGCGGCGGTGGCGCCGCTGGCATCGGGAGCGGACGCGGCGAACAGCCCCTATCTGCGCACGGACGGCGACCGCACGGTTTTGATCGTCATTGCGGGCGACCGCGGTTTGTGCGGCGGATACAACGCCAACGTGTTTCGTCTGGCGCGTCAGTTTCCCGACGCGCGCATTCTGCCGATCGGTAAACGCGCGTTTGAGCGCTTCGGCGGCACGCTGTATTCATCCGAAACCATGACGCCTGCCGCAGGGCTTTCGTTGGCGCAGGAATTATGCGACGGGTTCGTGAAAGAAGAGTTTGACCGGCTCGGTATCATCGGCACGCGCTATGTGTCCATGATGACGCAGGAAGCGGATATCTCCTGGGTACTGCCGCTTCAAAAACCCGAAAACGCGCCGAGATCCGGCATGATCTTCGAGCCGGACGCCATGACGATCTTAAACGCCGCTCTGCCGGAATACGTCGCCGGGCTTTTGATGGCGGCGGTACGGGAAAGCTTCGCCAGTGAGGTGGCGGCGCGGCGCATGGCAATGGACAGCGCCGGCAAGAACGCACAAGCGATGATCGACGAATTACAGCTTGCCTATAACCGTGCGCGGCAAGGTGCGATCACACAGGAAATTACCGAGATCGTTGCCGGCAGCGGACAAGGATAAGGAGTTAGAAATATGGAACAACAGGCATCGGGCAGAGTCGCCCAAGTAATGGGTCCCGTGGTGGACGTCCAATTTGAAGAAGGTCACCTGCCCTCGATTTATAACGCGCTGACCATGCCCATCGGCGACAAAACGCTGACGGTGGAAGTGGCTCAGCACATCGGTGACAACACCGCCCGCTGTATCGCCATGAGTTCGACGGACGGACTCGTGCGCGGCACCGCCGTGACCGATACCGGCAAGGCGATCAGCGTGCCGGTCGGCAGAGAAACGCTCGGTCGTATTTTCAACGTGCTGGGCGATACGGTCGACAACCGTCCCGCGCCGGAAAACGTGCCGCGGTGGGATATTCACCGCGCCGCGCCCGATTTTGAAGCGCTTGCCACGTCCACCGAGATTCTGGAAACGGGCATCAAGGTCATCGACCTGATCTGTCCGTATGCCAAAGGCGGAAAAATCGGTCTGTTCGGCGGCGCCGGCGTCGGCAAAACGGTTCTGATCATGGAACTGATCAACAACATTGCCAAGGAACACGGCGGTCTGTCGGTCTTTACGGGCGTGGGCGAACGCACGCGCGAAGGCAACGATCTGTATAATGAAATGAAAGAATCCGGCGTATTGAACAAAACGTCGCTGGTTTACGGGCAGATGAACGAACCGCCGGGAGCCAGAATGCGCGTGGCGCTGTCAGGACTGACGATGGCGGAATACTTCCGCGACGAGGAAGGACAGGACGTTCTGCTGTTCATTGATAACATCTTCCGCTTTACGCAGGCAGGCAGCGAGGTTTCGGCGCTTTTGGGCAGAATGCCGTCCGCCGTGGGCTATCAGCCGACGCTCGCCAACGAAATGGGCGCTCTGCAGGAGCGCATCACCTCTACGAAAAAGGGTTCCATTACGTCGGTGCAGGCGGTGTATGTGCCTGCCGACGACCTGACCGACCCCGCGCCCGCCACCACGTTCGCGCATCTTGACGCCACCACGGTTCTGGCGCGCTCTATCGCGTCGCAGGGCATCTACCCCGCCGTTGATCCGCTGGAAAGCACCAGCCGCATCCTCTCGCCCGAGCGCGTGGGCGAAGAGCATTACGCTGTCGCGAAAGAGGTCCAGCGCGTACTGCAGCGGTATAAGGAACTCATGGATATCATTGCGATCATGGGTATGGACGAACTCTCCGACGACGATAAACTGCTCGTTCAACGCGCGCGCAAGGTACAGCGTTTCCTGTCGCAGCCGTTCCATGTGTCCGAGAAATTCACCGGCTTTGCGGGTACTTATGTGCCCTTAAAAGAAACGATCCGCGGGTTCAAGGAGATACTCGAGGGCAAGCATGACGATCTGCCCGAATCGGCGTTCCTGTTTGTCGGCACAATTGAAGAAGCGGTGGAAAAAGCTAAGAGGAACGCCAAATGAACACGTTTTTGCTTTCCATCACGTCCCCGGACGGGCACCTTTTACATGAAAAGGTCTATCGCCTCTCCCTGCGCGGCGCCGAGGGCGACTTAGCGATCATGGCGGGACATATCCCGTTTATGACGACTGTACAAAAAGGTGAAGTCCGTATTATTCGTGCAGACGAAAGCGTGCTGACGGGCACCGCCGAGGGCGGCATTCTGACCGTGACGGAAACGGAAACCGTCCTGCTCTCGTCCGGTTTTTGCTGGGATACTTGATCTCGTTTTTACCTGAACAGGCAGAGGATTCTCCTCTGCCTGTTCTAATTTTGATCTGAATGGAATTCTGTCAAATTCTGATAAAATGCGTCTAAAACGCAATCCCCTTCAACTTGCCGAAAAGCTGCATATTTCCAAATCGATTTTGCCTGAGCGCCTCATAGAGCACAATGGCGACGCTGTTGCACAAGTTGAGCGAGCGTGCGCCCTCCACCATCGGGATGCGCACGCACGCGTCGCGGTTGGCGCGGAGCAAGTCTTCCGGCAGACCCTTGGTTTCTTTCCCGAAAACAAGAAAGCTGTCGTCGGGAAAACACGCGTCGGTATAGATATGCCCGCCCTTGGTCGTGGCATAGAAAAAGGGGGCGTCGGGAAAGCGCGCGCGAACTTCTTCAAACGAATCATAATAACAAATATCAAGCAAATTCCAGTAATCCAAGCCCGCCCGTTTAAGGCTTTTATCATCAAGCGAAAAGCCGAACGGACGCACCATGTGCAGGCGCGCGCCGCTGGCGGCGCAGGTACGCGCGATATTGCCCGCGTTGACGGGTATCTCCGGTTCTACCAGCACGACATTAAGCATGGTGACGCTCCGTAAACCGTGCAAGACGTGCCATCGCCTCGTTGATGTTTTTCAGCGACGCCGCATACGAAATACGTATAAAGCCCTCGCCCGCTTCGCCGAACGCGCCGCCGGGTACGACCGCCACACGTTCTTCTTCCAGAAATTTTTGGCAGAACGCTTCGCTGGAAAGCCCGGTGGATGTGATTTGGGGGAAGATATAGAACGCTCCCTTGGGTTCAAACGCCGGCAGACCGATTTCATTCAGACGTTTGAAAATCAAACGGCGGCGCATATCGTAATCGTCGTGCATATGTTTGACGTCGGCAAAATCATCGGTAAACGCGCGTTCCAGCGCTTCCGCCGCCGCCGCCTGGCTCATGGTGGACGCGCACATAATAACGTACTGATGGATCTTTTTCATGGCGGCAAGCACGTCCGGCGGCGCGCACAGGAAGCCGCACCGCCACCCCGTCATGGCAAACGCTTTGGAAAAGCCGTTGATCAGCACGGTACGCTCACGCATCCCGTCTATCGACGCGATAGACACGTGCGTACCGCCATAGGTCAGCTCCGCATAGATCTCGTC
>JAGCSD010000042.1 GCA_017964345.1 Clostridia bacterium | reverse complement strand
TTCGCGCGTTCGATCGCCGCGGAAACAGCGGAAACCGTGCCCGTCAAAAGAAAATACGATTTCCCGCACAAGCCGCGGCACAGACGCAGTTCAATCAGATCCACAAGCGCGGTCTTCGCCGCGGCGTCCGCCGCTACGATGGCGGTTGCCGCACTGAAGCTTTCCATCACACCCAGCGCCGCCACTTCCTGCGGCTGAGCCGTTCCGTAAATGGCGGGAAGCACCGAATCGTGGGGATTGCCCAGAACAAACGTATCGATCACGCGCTCCGCGTTCTGCGCTTTGGCGGCTTCCACCGCCGCCTTCACGGCGCTGATCTCTCCGGAGAGAATGACGATGTATTTGCCCGGGCAGACCGTTGCCGCCGTAATGACGGTCACTTCCGCGGTTTTGATCATGCGATCCGCGCCGGAAATGCCGGCGGAAACCGTTGAAAATTCCGCCATACCGATTGCCTGACTCATCTCTTATTCTCTCCTTTCTTAATTCTAATCGCTTTGTCGCTCACGCCGATCACGCTCCCCGCAAGAGGGCTATGAATCGGCACGCCCAAGGCGTCGTCCGGAATGCCGGCGATCTCCTGTCCCGCCGTCACCCTATCGCCTTCCTTCACGCACGGCACCGCCGGCGCACCGATATGTTGGGAAAGCGTTATGGTGAGGATATCCGGCTCGATCACCCGTTCGTCAAGCAACGCTTCCTGATTGTACTGTGTCAGATTCAACCTCGCCGTCAAGCGTGTGTGCGCCACCATTTTTTCCCGTCTGAGCGGATCGACCGGCGCCGCTTCCGCCGGCGGCATCTTGACGCCGCCCTTGCGGATGCCGCCTTTGAATACGGCGATCAGACTGCGGGCGTTGAGGTCCTGAAAGCAGGAGTACATTTCGCACAACCCGCATCCGGAACAGAAAAACGTGTTGATATACGGTTTGATGTCGCCCGTGGCGCCCGCGGACAGCGCCGTCATGAACTTAGACGGATCGATCGGGTAGCCGAGCAGGTGACGTGAACAGAGGCTGGTGCACATATTGCAGTGACAGCAGACCGATTTGGCACGGTTGACTGCCACGGGGGAATGTACTTTCTTTTTTTGCACCACATAATGCGACGTCGGCAGAACGATATACGCGTTGCTCGTTTTGGTCACCACGTCGTTTTCGGTTGTCAGCTTTCCCATCATCGGACCGCCGTCCACAATGGCATAGTCCGGTATTGTCGCGCCGCCGGCAAGTGAAAGCACTTCGGAAACCTTCATGCCGATAGGCAAGCGCAGGGTGACGGGATGTTTCACCGCGCCGGTGACGGTGCAGTATTTATGCGTTACGGGACGACGCTCTTTGATCGCGTAATACGCGTTCAGCATCGTTTCCACATTATAGACGATACAGCCTGCCGCAATGGGGAGTTTTCCCGGCGGGACGATCCGCCCGGTGGTTTCATACACCACAATGACCTCGTCCCCGGCGGGAAAGGTCGAAGGCAGGAATCCGATGCGGGCGTGTTTGTCGTCATAGGACGGCAATTCCGCCTCAATCGCGCTGATCGCCGTATGATACGTCGGCTTGATCGCCACGATCATATTGTCCGCGCCGACCGCGCACGCCACTTCGTGAAGCGCCCGGAGGATTTCGTGGGCATACTTTGCCATCACCTGGCGGTGAAGCTTCAGAAGCGGTTCGCATTCGGCGCAGTTTAATATCACGGTATCGGCTTTTTCATTCAATTTGGCATACGAGGGAAAGCCCGCGCCGCCGGCGCCGACCACTCCGCATTCCCGCAAAATTGATGAAAGTTCCGTTAAAGTCATAGTCAGTCTTCCAATCCGATGGAGTTATCAATAATGCCCACGATGGCGGCGTCCACAGGCGCCGTATCCAGGGAGCAGCCGATGCGCGCGGCACTGCCCGTGGCGACCATAACGGTCTCCCCGATGCCCGCGCCGACATTATCCACGGCAACGATCCGTCCGCCCTGCGCCATGTGAGCGTAAGGCTCAACGATCATAAACTTGCTGCCGAGCAGCTTTTCATTTTTTCTGGTGGCAACCACACTGCCAACCACTTTCCCTACAATCATGATCTTTTTCCTTCCTTAAGGTGATGAGATTCGCGTATAAACCGCCTCTCGCCGCCCTGTGTTTCGCGTTCTCTCCGGCGGCATTCTGCCGCCGGAGAGAGAGGAAACGGTTTTACTTAATGGTCGGAAGAATCTTCTCAACGTCGCTGTGCGGTCTGGGAATGACGTGCGTCGCAATGACCTCACCCAAACGGGCGGCAGCGTTTCCGCCGGCTTCAACAGCGGATTTGACCGCGCCGACATCGCCCCGAACCATCACGGATACCAAGCCGCTGCCGATCTTCTCGGTACCGATCAGAACGACGTTCGCGGCTTTGACCATGGCATCCGCCGCTTCAATAGCGGCGACAAGACCTCTGGTTTCCACCATGCCCAATGCTTCGTTTGACATCTGCTTTTCCTCCTTCTTGCATTTTCGAAATAGATTTACTTAAGGTGCGTCGGAAGAGTATTGCCCGCTGCCTTTTCGATGGACGGCAGGATCTTTTCCACATCGTTATGCGGACGCGGAATGACGTGTGTTGCCACGACCTCGCCCAGCTTGGCAGCCGCGTTGCCGCCGGCCTCGGTAGCCGCCTTGACGGCACCGACATCGCCGCGAACCATCACGGATACCAGTCCGCTGCCGATCTTTTCCGTGCCGATGAGCACGACGTTAGCGGCTTTCACCATGGCATCCGCCGCCTCGATCGCAGCAACAAGGCCTCTGGTTTCCACCATGCCCAATGCTTCCTGAGTCATCTTCTTTTCCTCCTTGTTATGTGCAGATTCCGTTACGGGTTCGCTTACGGTCTCCGTTACGCTTTGTTTGGCATTGACGCGCGCGGCGGCTCTGCTTGCCGCAGAAGCAGCCTTCGGCGCCGCTTTGGGTGCCGCTTTTTTAGCGACTGTTTTTTTCGTTTCAGCCATTGCTTCTCCGCCTTTCAAACTTCCTGCAGATATTTTTCATCTGCTTTTTCTTGCTCCGCACGACAGCGCTCCTCGTACACGCGGCGCGTTCTGGATGCGGAAAGTTCCAGTATCCTGGCGGTTTCCTC
>JAGCSD010000041.1 GCA_017964345.1 Clostridia bacterium | reverse complement strand
TTGAGCGCATTCAAACCATTCAAAAGGAATTGCCTCCGCATACCGCGGCGGAAGAGAACGAACAGGCGTTTACCGCGGCGGCGGAAGAGCTTTTTGAAATGAACGCACCGCGTCAGAAATTCTTTGGAAAAAGGAGATTTTAACTATGCAAACGGATCCTTTGGCAAACCTGCTTGGCGCATGGTCGTCGGACTTGACGATTTCCGCTGTCATTCTGCGCATCACGCTTTCCGTCTTGCTTTCCGCCGTCATCGGGTGCGAACGCTCCAGCAAACGGCATTCCGCGGGACTGCGCACGTTCATTGTAACGTCACTTGCCTGCACCACCGCCATGTTGCTTGATCGCTTTCTGTTCTTCGAGCTTATTTCTTTTCCGCTGATTTCCGCCGGTACGGTGATCGGGCTGGCGACGCTGAGCGTTAACTCCATGCTGTTTTCTTCGCGCAATCAGATCAAAGGGTTGACGACTTCGGTCGGTCTGTGGGCGTGCGGCATCATCGGGTTGACGGCGGGCGCCGGGTATTATACCGTCACGCTCATCGCCTTTTTCGCGCTCCTGCTTACGCTGTCGGTGTTTCCGGTGATCGAAAAATACTTAAAAGACCGCTCCAACCATTTTGAAATCCATTTGGAGCTCAAAAGCAGCGCCAACCTGCAGGACTTCGTTGCCACGATCCGCAAGCTGGGGCTGACGATCGACGATATCGAACTCAACACCGCCTACGTCAATTCCGGGCTGAGCGTGTATTCGATCGCCATTTCCATCAACAGTAAGGAACTCAAACAGTACAAAACGCATCATGAGATCATCGAGGCGCTTAAAACTCTGGAATATATTTATCATATCGAGGAAATGCGGGGGTAGACGATGCGGAATACGGAACTGATCCGTTCGCTGAAATTCTTGTTGTTTTCTGTTTCGGCGGGACTGATCCAGATCGGGTTGTTCACCCTGCTCAACGAGCTGATCCTGCCCGGTCACTATTGGCTGAGCTACCTGATCGCGCTCGTGGCGAGCGTAGTGTGGAATTTTACGTTCAATCGCCGGTTTACGTTCCAAAGCGCCGCCGGCGTGCCCAAAGCCATGCTGCTCGTGTTTGCCTACTATTGTGTGTTCACGCCGTTTTCCACGTGGCTTGAGCATTGGCTGACCGTCGGGTGCGGGTGGAATGAATATATCGTCACGTTTCTGAATATGGCGCTGAATTTTGTGACGGAATTCGTGTGGCAGCGGTTCGTCGTGTTTCGTCATAATATCGACAACAACGACGCGGCGCGAAAAAAACAGCAGTCGTAAACACGAACGGCGCGCCGCGCGCTTTTTTCGCCTGTAAGAAAACAGGTTGAAAAAGCGGTAAAAATATGGTATACTAATAGTCGGCATAATAGTTGCCGACTATTCTTTTTGAGGGAGGCACCTGCACGCATGGCGAATCAGGACGCGGAAAAGAATAAAACCACGCGGCGCTCCCGCGAGGAACAAACCGACGCGGGGCAGTTTGAGGTGTCCCGTCCCGCGGCACGCCCGCGGCGCAACCCCCGCCCCGACACGACGCAGGGTGAATTTGAGGTGTCCCGTCCCGCGGCGCGTTCGCGCGCGCGCGGCGAAAAATCAGCGAACGCCGTGCTTGACCGTACCGGCAACCGCTATCATGTGAACCGTGAGCGGGAAGCGCGCGAAGAAGAACAGGACGAAAAGATGCGGGAACATATCCGCCGCCGTGAGGAGATCGAGGAGGCGGCATCGCTGTTTACCCGCAAAACGGAGGCGACCGGCTATCCGTACTGGCTCAGCCTGCTGGTTACGACGTTCAAGCTGTTTTTGATATGCGTGTTGATTATCGGGTTTTCCGGCGTCGGCTTCGTGCTGGGCATGGCAAAATCGTATCTGGATACCGTGCCGGAATTAGATTTTTCCGTGGTGCAGGAGCAGGATCAATCCACACTGCTTTATGACGTAAACGGGCAGTTTTTGGGCAATTACTATAATTCCGAAAACCGGGATTGGGCAACGCTCGACGAGATTCCCGATGAATTGGAGAACGCGGTGATCGCCATTGAGGACTCCCGATTCCGCCGTCACATGGGCATCGATCCCAAACGCATTTTCGGCGTGTTGCTGAGCAATCTGTTCAGCGGTTCTCAACAGGGCGGATCGACAATTACCCAGCAACTTATCAAAAACACCATCCTTTCGTTTGAACAGACATACAAGCGCAAAATTCAGGAAGCGGCGCTGGCGCTGGAGATGGAAAGGAAGTATTCGAAAGATCAGATCTTAGAAGCATATCTCAATACCATTTATATGGGCGGCTCGTGCTACGGCGTCAAGACCGCCGCGATGGACTATTTCGGCAAAAACGTAAACGAGCTTTCGCTGCGGGAATGCGCGTGCTTAGCGGGCATGATCCAGAATCCGTCCCGATACAACCCGCGTACCAATTATTACACGCGCTCTAACCCCGCGCGTACCGACAACCGCACCAATCTGGTGCTGTACGAAATGCGCAGGAACGGGTTGGTCACACAGGAGGAATATGACGCCGCCCGACAGGATACGCTTTCCGTGCAGGAGAAATCTCCCTACACCGCGCAGAAAGAAATGGTCTACTTCACCGACTATGTGATAGACAGCATTGTGGACGAGATCCTTTCTGACCGCGGCATGGAGAACAACGCCGCGAATCGCACGCGTATCCGCAAGGAAATCCGCACCGAGGGGTATCGCATCTATACCACGATGGACGCCGACAAACAGCGCGCCGCGGAAGAAGCGGTATATGCTTATGACAAT
>JAGCSD010000040.1 GCA_017964345.1 Clostridia bacterium | reverse complement strand
CGCCAGCACCGGCGTGCCTGCCGATGCCGCCAGATCGAGCCCCATGTGTGTTGCCCAATGCTTCAGCGTGGCGGAATAGAGCAGACGGTCGGACGCGTAGCCCTTTAAGACGTTGCCGTCGGCAAGCGGCAGAATCATCGCGGTTTGGGCGACCGTGGCGTCGGCGGACGCTTCTTTATCCGGCGCGGCGGGCGTCGGCGTTGCGGCAGACGCGGGCGTTTGTCCCACCTGCACGCTTTGGCTGTCCGCGGGCTTGTCCGTTGCTTTTGGGGCTTCCAATACCAGTTGCTGCGTGCCGCCCCTGCCGGAAAGCGCGACCGCTGCCGTTACGGCGACGATCGCCGCGCACACAAACGCCGACGCGGTCAGAATGCGATGCGCGTTTTTCCGCCGGAACGTCTTGTCTTTGATCGATCCGAGATTCATGTTGAACACCTCCGTTCTCTATTTTTTCCGTTTCTGACGCGTCCTATACGGAAAAAATGCCCTTATCGTCAAAACAGCGGCGAAGCGCAGAAAAAACAAAACTTTTCGATCGAGAAAACCGCCGTCGGAAGACAAAATATGCATTTGTCGTCTTGACACCGGCGCGCGGATTTGTTACAATAAATCATAAGGAATAGTTTAGTTTGAAGCAAATCTGACGGACAGGAGGCGGCGATGAAGCGAGAAGCATTTTCACAAAGTCACATGATAAGCGATTATGACCTGTATCTGATCTGTGAGGGCACGCACCGCAACTTGGACGAGGTGCTCGGCGCCCGTCCGGTCAGCAATTCGCAAGGGCTGATAGAAGGCTACTATTTCGCTCTGTGGGCGCCACACGCCAAGAGCGTCAGCGTGGTGGGAGACTTCAACGGCTGGCTGGCCGGCAGCGATCCGATGACGCGCGTGGGCGACAGCCCCGTGTGGGAAACGTATATCGAAGGCGTTCCCTCGGGCGCGGCGTATAAATACTGCCTCGTGACAGAAGAGAACGATGTGCTTTATAAAGCGGATCCCATGGGACGGTTTGCCGAGGTGCGCCCGCACACGGCGTCGCGCACCTATTTTGACGCCTATCGGTGGAACGACCTGCCCTGGCGTATCCGGCACAATGCCAATCCCGGAAAGAACGAACCGCTTTCCATTTACGAACTGCATTTGGGTTCCTGGCGGCGCGGGAAAGACAACCGACTGCTTTCCTACCGTGAAACGGCGGACCTTTTGGTGGAATACTTTGCGGAAAACCGCTATACCCACGTGGAAATGATGCCCGTGGCGGAACATCCGTTCGACGGCTCGTGGGGTTATCAGATCACCGGCTTTTACGCGCCTACTTCGCGTTACGGCACGCCGGAAGATTTCAAATACTTAGTTGACCGTCTGCACCAGGCGGGGGTGGGCGTCATCCTCGACTGGGTGCCGGGACACTTTCCCAAGGATGAGCAAGGGCTTCGTCTGTTTGACGGCACGCCGCTTTTTGAAGGCGACCATCAGGAAAACGAGTGGGGTACGCTGAAATTCGATTTTTCCTCGCCGTTTGTCAAGCAGTTTTTGATCGCCAACGCGCTGTATTGGCTCAAGGAATTTCATATAGACGGCTTGCGCGTCGATGCGGTGAGCAGTATGCTGTATCTCGACTACGGGCGCGCGCCGGGAGAGTGGAAGCCCAATCGTTACGGCGGACGCGAGGATCTGGACGCGGCGGAGTTCTTCCGTACGCTTTCCCGGTGTGTGCAGGAACGCTTCCCCGGAGCGTTGCTGATCGCGGAGGAATCGGGGGATTATCCGAATTTGACAAACCCGGTTGCTGACGGAGGTTTGGGCTTTACTTATAAGTGGGACATGGGCTTTATGAACGACACGCTTCGCTATATGCAGACGGATCCTCTCTTCCGCAGCGGAGTTCACCATTTGATGACATTCTCTATGCTCTATGCCTTCCGGGAACATTACATTCTGCCTATCTCGCACGATGAATGCGTGCATGGCAAGAAAAACCTGCTCGATAAAATGAGCGGGGCTTACGAAGATAAGTTTGCGTCCGAAAAAGCGTATTTGGGCTATATGTTCGCGCATTCGGGCAAAAAGCTGCTCTTTATGGGATGCGAGTTCGGGCAGTTCATGGAGTGGCGGTACTATGAATCGTTAGAGTGGAAGCTGCTCGCGTACGAAACACACCGCGGGCTGTACGCGTTCACGCGCACGCTGCTTTCTCTCTACCGCGACCATCCCGCTTTCTGGGAAAAGGACGACTCGTGGGAAGGCTTTTACTGGTGCAACGCCGATGACGCGGCGTCCTCGGTCTATTCTTTCCTGCGCCGCGGCGAAAAGGAAGAGATCCTGGTGCTGCTCAATATGACGCCGGTCGGCAGGGACGATTACTGGATCACCGTGCCGGAGGAAGGCGTCTATACGCTCCTGCTCAACAGCGACGAAAAACAGTTTGCCGGGCGCGGCGCCGCTGTGCGCGAGACACTTGTGACCGACAGCGAAACAGCGGAATTTCCCAATCGCCTGCGCGTGGATCTGCCGCCGCTTTCGGTGTTGTTTTATCAGAAAACAGAGGAGAAGAAACCATGTACAGTATAGAATGTGTGGCGATGCTTCTCGCCGGCGGACAGGGAAGCCGCTTAGGTGTGCTGACGCATGAGATCGCCAAGCCCGCCGTGCCGTTCGGCGGGAAGTACCGGATCATTGACTTCCCTTTGAGCAACTGCGCCAATTCCGGCATTTATACCGTCGGGGTGCTGACGCAGTACCGCCCGCTGGAACTGAACACCTATATCGGCAGCGGTCAGCCGTGGGATATGGACCGCCTGCGCGGCGGTGCGTTTGTGCTTCCACCGTATGTGACGGGGGAAACCGGTGAGTGGTATAAGGGTACCGCCAACGCGATTTATCAGAACCTGCCGTTTCTGCGGCAGTTCAGACCGAAATATGTGTTAGTGCTTTCGGGCGATCATATTTATAAAATGGATTACCGCCGTATGCTCAATGAGCACAAAGCCAAAAAAGCGGACGTTTCCATTGCGGTGATTCAGGTGCCGTTGGAAGAAGCAAGCCGGTTCGGCATTATGAGCGCCGATGAGGACGGGCGGATTTTCGATTTTGCCGAAAAGCCCAAAGAGCCGAAAAGTACGCTCGCGAGTATGGGCGTGTATATGTTCTCGTGGGATGTGCTGGAAAAGTATCTGGAGGAAGATGAAGCGGACGAAAAGTCCGACAACGATTTCGGCAAAAACGTGATCCCGCGGATGCTTGCCGACGGTTGTCATCTGCACGCGTACGCCTTTGACGGCTACTGGAAGGATGTCGGAACGGTCTACAGCCTGTGGGAAGCCAATATGGATCTTTTGGGCAAAAACCCCCGGCTGAATCTCTATGACGAACACTGGCGCATTTCTTCCCGGAACGAGGGCTTGCCGGGACATTATGTGTCACCCAGGGCGGAAATCAAGGATGCCTGCGTGGCGGAAGGCTGTAAAATTTACGGAAAAGTGGAACATAGCGTGCTGTTTTCCGGCGCGGTGGTCGAGGAAGGCGCGTACGTGAAGGACTCTATCGTATTGCCGTATGTGCATATATGCAGAAATGCTGTCGTTGACAGGGCGGTGCTCGCCGATCGGTGTGAGATCGGAGAAGGCGCCCGGATCGGGTGCGAGGACCCGAATATTCCGTGGAAGAAAAATAAGATGTGTTCCCACGGCATTACGCTGGTGGGTGATCGGGTGCGCGTCGGCGCGGATGTGCACGTGGGCAGAGAGATGATGCTGGAGAAAGATGTTCCGGGAGGAAAAGGCAAATGAACAGCACGTTAGGAATTGTATTGGCGGGCAACAGCGGTCCGGAACTGGGGGAATTGACGCGTCCGCGCCCGATCGGGGCTTTGCCGGTGGCGTCACGCTATCGACTGGTGGATTTTGTGCTTTCCAATTTGGTAAACTCCGGCGTTGACCGCGTCGGTATTCCGACACAGACGCATTACCGTTCTCTGATCGATCATCTCGGCTCCGGCGCGCCGTGGGATCTGAATCGCCGCCGTCACGGCTTGGTGATCCTGCCGCCGCTCGGCTCGGGGAGCGCGGGCGAAATGCAGGGCGACCTGGATGTTTTGAACGGTATTTTAGACTATATCAGCGCCTCGGGACGCCGTTATGTCCTTTTGACCGGCAGTGAGATCCTGTTCAACACGACCTTCGACAAGATGATGGAACAGCACAAGGCGACCGGCGCCGATATCACGGTGATGTACAACACCATGCCCGACTGCCGGGAACTTTCCCACCACGTCGGATTGCGTTGTGACGCCGCCGGGCGCGTCACCGATCTGGAGATCGACCCCGTGCGTCCGTTTTCTTCGCAGATCTCCATGAATATTTATCTGATGGAACGGGAATTTCTGGAGTATCATATCAACCGGTGTTTGTCGCGCGGACGTCACGATTTCGCCAAAGACGTTCTGCTGCAAGAAAAAGATCGCCTGAAAATTTTCGGGTATGAATACACCGGCTATGCGGGACGCGTGTATAACATTGCTTCCTATTATCAGTGCAATATGGATATGCTCGATCCCGCTGTCAGCGCCGCGCTGTTTGAGCAAGACGAGCCTATTTTGACCAAGGTAAAGGATCAGGTCCCCTCGATTTACGGAGAAGAAGCGCAGGTTCGCAATTCCATTGTGGCGGACGGGTGCATCATCCACGGCACGGTGGAAAACAGTATTATTTTCCGCGGCGTGCAGATCGACGAGGGCGCGGTCGTCCGCAACGCCATTGTGATGCAGAATTCGCTGATCCAGTCGGGCGTTCGCCTGGAAAGCGCCATTTTGGATAAATCCGTCGTCATCCGCAAGAGCAAAGTTTTGGTGGGGCAGACGAATTATCCGCTCGTTGTCGGCAAAAATTCCATTGTGTGATCCGGACAAACGGAAGGGGAGAACGCGGAATGAAAAAAGCGGTTTTGATTCTTTCGGCGCTGTCGCTGATACTGCTCAGCGCCTGCAACATTCGCTTCGGTACGCCGAAAGCGACGCCCCTGCCGGATTCGATGCCGCTTGCGGTCATGCTGGAAAACCGTGTGACGGCGGCGCTGGAGGTCGCGGACGCCGGGCAGGTCAAGGAAGAAACCTTTGACGATCCGGACGCGCCGCGCGAGCGCACGCTGACCGTGCAGGAAACGGAATACACGTTCACCTACAAGCATTCCGTACGCGCCGCTGACGGCACCGCGGCGCAGGCGTATTCCGTCAACAATCTTTCGATTCCGCTGACCGTTTTATACAGACCGGACAGCGACGACCCCTATGGCGCGTCTCTTCCCGCCGTGATCGTGCCGGTCAATCTGCGTACCGTGAAAGCCGACGAATTGATTACGGCGCTGGAAAAACTGTTGGGGGACAGTTTGCCGGAGGAAGTCAGAAAGCTTTCCTGCGCCGTGACGCGCAACGACGACGCTATGACCGAATTTTTATTCTATGAACAGATCGGCGCGTACCGCCATGCGATCGCGGCGCTGAGGTACGTCGGCAATACCGTTACGCTGACGCTGTTCGAGGAGCTTCCCGACCAAGCCGATATCGCGGTACTTTTGGACGCGAAAGACGAGCTGTGGGAAAAGGTCAAAGCGGCGGTGCCTGCCGTTGAGGAAACGGGCGATCCGTACGTTTTCGCGGAACAGGACGGTCCCGTGCTGACCGTTACCTATCAAACGGAAGCCGGCACCTACCGGTATCGGCTGTATCAAGAGTAAGATACACCTAAAATAAATATGCGATATCGTTATCGCGAGGCGGTTTTATGGCTGTTAAGAGCGCGTCTATACGCATTGAAGAAGAAATGCTGAAAAAACTTGCGTATGTTGCCGAATACGAAGGACGCAGTGTCAATAGTCAGGTTCTGGTTTTGATAAGGAAAAGCGTCAAAGCCTTTGAAGACGCCAACGGCACGATCGGCGGCAGCATTACGCCTGATTTGAATGTAAAACCCGCGCGCAAATAAAAACAGATAGGAATGCGTTCCGTCTGCGCGGGCAATAGGGGACGAAAAGCGAAATAGGTAAAGCGCACGAACCGTAAAAGCAGGTTCGCGCGCTTTACCTATTTCGTTTTTATACTCTTTTGCGGACCTTACCGGGGCAAAGCTTCTGCGCCGCGTTTACCGTTTCGCGTTTATCCGTATAGAAGATATGACCGCGTACAGGATCAGTCCGGCAAAAAGCGGAATTTCGACCAATAAGAGCTTTCTATTGTCAAACACAACGGATAGACCGACCACGGTGAACACGGCGCTCAGCATACAGAAAACGATCCCGGATTGCCGATAATACGGTTTTTTGTTCATGGTTTTCCGTTCTTCTTTTGACGCATAGAGATAGCCGTTGTTGAGCAAAACGCCCCGTTCCGTAAGGCTTCTGATGCCCAGAAACAACGCCAAGCCGGCAAGCGTAAAAACGAGAACGACGGCGACCCATTCTTCGGTACCCATTATGCTTCCCCCTTTTTATTTGCGGAAGGATTGCAAACGCTCATACAAGGCGGCGCAGGGGAGTCCCATAACGGTGTAGAAATCGCCGTCGATGCGCGAAACGAATTTCGCGCCGCGCCCTTGAATGCCGTAAGCGCCCGCTTTGTCCATCGGTTCGCCGGAGGCGATATAAGCTCGTATTTCTTCTTCAGCGAGCCGGCGGAACCACACGGAGGCGGATTCGCAGAATACGTCCTCTTTTTCGCGGGAGAGCAGCGCCACGCCCGTTAATACGCGGTGCTGCCGCCCGGACAACGCGCGCAGCATACGCGCCGCGTCCGCTTCGTCGCGCGGCTTTCCCAAAAACGTGTTTTCAAGCAAAACAGCCGTGTCCGCCCCGATCACCAGCGCGTCGGGACAGGAGGCAAACACTTCCGCCGCTTTGGCGCGCGCCACGCGCATGACGGCGTTTTCGGGCGAAAGCGAAGGATCGGGGGCTTCCTCGTGCCGCGCGGGTATCACAGTGACGAGCAGATCGAGAAGCGCGCAAATCTCTTTTCTGCGAGGAGAATTGGAAGCTAAAACGATCATGCGTTACCCAACATGGCGGCGCCGATGATGCCCGCGTCGTTGCCGAGGGACGCCGCCATGACTTCGGTGTGGACCGCGGGGAAAAACGTGACGTACCGCGGGAACTGCTCGCGCAGAGGCTTCAGGAGGAATTCTCCCGCGCCCGCGACGCCGCCGCCGAGCGCGATAACGTCGGGATCGAGCATATTCACCATGCTCGCCACGACCTGCGCCAAATCGGTGACGTACTCATCAAAAACCTTTTTGGCAAGCGCGTCGCCTGCCGCCGCCGCGTCACACACTTTTTTGGCATTCAGCGGAAGCGCGTTGTTCAGCGCGGATCCGGGATGACCCGGCAGCGCTTGATTGGCACGGCGGATCAGCGCCGTGGCGGAGCAGTAGG
>JAGCSD010000039.1 GCA_017964345.1 Clostridia bacterium | reverse complement strand
GAGCATCCGCTTGCAAAGGCGATCTTGGCGCGCGCGGCGGAAGAAAAGCAGAGCTTGCCCGAAACCGAGAGCTTTACGGCGCTGCCCGGCAACGGGCTGACCGCGACCGCGGAGGGACATTCTCTTTTGGCGGGCAATCTGACGTTTACGGAAAAACGCGCGTTGATCGCTCCCTTGTGGCGGGAAAAAACGTCTTCCCTCGCGGAAGAAGGCAAAACACCCTTGTTTTTCGTGCGCGACGGTCAGTTTCTGGGCGTGATCGCCGTGGCGGATACGGTCAAAGCCGAGAGCGCCCGGGCGATCGAACAGCTTAAAAACATGGGCGTGCGCGTGGTGATGCTGACGGGTGACAACGAACGCACCGCCAAAGCGATCGCAGGGCGCGTGGGAGTAGACGAAGTGATAGCGGGCGTTCTTCCGGGCGGCAAGGAAGAGGCTGTTCGCGCGCTCGGGACGCGTGGGAAAGTCATGATGGTCGGCGACGGATTGAACGACGCGCCGGCGCTGACACGGGCGGACATCGGCGTTGCCATCGGCGCGGGAACGGACGTGGCGCTTGACGCGGCGGACATGGTGCTGATGAAAAGCCGCCTGACGGACGTTCCGGCGGCGATCCGATTGAGCCGCGCCACGCTCAGGATCATTCATCAGAATCTCTTCTGGGCGTTTTTCTATAACCTGATCGGTATTCCGCTGGCGGCGGGGCTGTTCGGGCTGACGCTCGATACGATGTTCCGCGCGGCGGAGATGAGTTTCTCGAGTTTTTGCGTGGTATCTAATGCTTTGCGGCTGAACTGGTTCCGTCTGTTCGACGCCAAGCGCGATAAAAAACGAAAACAGGGAGAGGGCAACATGACGAAGATTTTGCAGGTAGAAGGCATGATGTGTACGCATTGTGAGGCGCGTGTGCAGAAAGCATTGGAGGCGCTTGCGGGCGTCAAGAGCGCACGGGCGGATCACGCTGCCGGCACGGCGACGGTGGAGCTGACAGCGCCCGTCGCGGACGAAACGCTCAAAGCGGCAGTTGAAGCGCAGGAATATACGGTCACGGGCATCCGGTAGAGCGGGCGATCTGCCAAAAGCAAAAGACGACGCACGGTATCATGCGTCGTCTTCTTTTTTCCACAAATCCAGCTTTTCAAACAGCGCCGCGCGGCGGTCGACGTTTTGCTTATCTTTTTTCAGATTGCCCAGACGCGTCCGTCCGGTTGCCAGTCGAAAGACCGTGCGTATGACGTACATCAGCAATCCTATGGGCAGGAAAACGGGGTATTTGCCGTGAACAGTGCCCAATCGCATAAATGGCGAAGTCCCACGCCGCTGCGCGTCAGATGTAATATATCACTTTTCGTCTTTGCCGTCGGCGGCTGTTTGACGAAACGCCGCGTCTGTGCTATACTGTTGACATCCTGAAAAAAGAAGGCATTAAAAGAATGAAGAAGCTGTCGAGTCGGCTGGATCACTTTGAAACCGGCATATTCGCCGCACTGACGGAAAAGCGCAATGAACTGCTCGCACAGGGCAGAAAACTATACAATTTGTATGTCGGAACGCCCGACTTTCCCGTGGCGGAACCGATCCGCCGCGCCGTCAGCGAAGCGGCGATGGATCCGGAACAATTCAAATACTCCCTTGTGGATTCGCCCGCCATGTTAGAGGCGGTTTCGGAGTATTACCGTTCCCGTTACGGCGTCAGCGTGCCGACGTCGTGTATCGCCTCGGTCAACGGTTCACAGGATGGCATCGGTCATTTAGGGCTTGCTTTGTGCGATCCGGGCGACGTGGTGCTTCTGCCCGATCCGGGTTATCCCGTCTTTGAGGCGGGCGCGTTTTTAGGCGGAGCGGACGTATATTATTATCCTTTGAAAAAGGAAAACGCGTTCCTGCCCGTTTTGAGTGACATCCCCGAAGATGTGCTGGAGCGCGCCAAATATATGCTTCTTTCTTATCCGTCCAATCCGTGCGGCGCGGTTGCGCCTCGGTCGTTATATGAATCACTGATCCCCGCCGCCAAAAAGTACGGGTTCTATCTTATCAATGACAACGCGTACAGCGACATCGTCTTCGACGGACGGGAGGGCTTTTCGTTCCTCTCCGTTCCGGACGCGTCCGAAGTCGGCGCGGAGTTCTTTTCGCTTTCCAAATCCTTTAATACGACCGGCGCGCGGATCTCTTTCTGCCTCGGAAACTCCGAAATCGTGGCGGCGCTGAAAAAGATTCGTTCGCAATATGATTTCGGAATGTTTTCGCCTCTCCAGCAGGCGGCGATCGCGGCGCTGAAAACCGACAGAAGCGTCGTCAAAGCCCAGTGCGCCGCTTATCAGGCGCGGCGCGATGCCCTGTGCGGCGGCTTCAGGCGCATCGGGTGGAACGTGCCGGACTCCGCGGGTACGATGTTCGTGTGGGCACCGATCCCGCCCGCGTTTGCGAGCAGTATGGAGTTTTGGACCGCTTTGGTCGACCGGGCAGGCGTGATGGGCACGCCGGGCAGGGCGTTCGGTCCGCACGGGGAAGGATATATCCGCTTTGCGCTCGTTTTACCGCCTGAAACCCTATGCGAGGTCGTGGACGCCGTCGATAAAAGCGGAATATTACAAGGGTGAGATTTCCGAACAACTTGAGAAACAGAAAAACCCGCCGTTTGGCGGGTTTTCGCATAAAGGGGGTGCTTTACAGATAAGAGTCCAATATACGGGCGAACTTCTCTAATCCGGCTTGATCCTGTTCGGAAAACCGTGCGGGAAGCGGACTGTCGATATCCAGAACACCGTATAATGCGCCGTCCTTTCTTAAAGGGATCACCAATTCGGAGCGGGAGGCTTCATCACAGGCGATATGCCCGGGAAAGGTATGCACGTCGTCCACGCGCATGGTTTTCCCGCGTGCAATCGCCGTTCCGCACACGCCCTTGCCTGCCTCGATGCACACGCAGGCGGGCTTGCCTTGGAAGGGACCGAGCAGAAGCGTTTGTCCGCGCAGAAGATAAAACCCCGCCCAGTTGACGTTCTCAAGCGTATTATACAGCAGCGCCGAAGCGTTGGCAAGCAGACTGATCGGCTCGTTCACGCCGTCACACAGGGCGTTTAGTTGTTGACTCAAAAAACCGTAATCGGGCATCCTGTCCATTCCTCCTTGCGGCGGTTTTCTTAAAATAACCCGGAGATGACACCGTTTTCGTCCACATCGATGCGCTCTGCCGCGGGAGATTTCGGCAAGCCGGGCATCGTCAGAATATCGCCTGTCAATACGACTAAAAATCCGGCTCCCGCGGATACTTTGACGGTCCGCACCGTGACCGTGAAATGCTCCGGTGCGCCGAGCAGAGCGGGATCATCGGAAAAGCTGTACTGCGTTTTGGCGATGCAGACGGGCAGAGCGCCGAACCCGAGTTTCGTCAGTTCGTCGATCTGCTTTTTTGCCGCGGGCAGGATTGAAATACCGTCGCCGCCGTAAATCCGCTTGACAACCGATTCAATTTTTTCTTCGATCGTGCGATTCAGTTCATACGAGAAGGAGAAATCACCTTTTTTTTCTTCGCACAGACGTACCACTTCACGAGCAAGATCCTCGCCGCCTTTGCCGCCGTCCGTCCACACGGTGGACAGCACGGTGTTGACGTTCAGCTCACGGCATTTTTTTATGATGAACTCGACTTCGCTGTCTGTATCGGCGGGAAAGCGGTTGAGCGCGACCACGCAGGGCAAGCGATAGACGTTTTTTATATTGGAAACGTGACGCAAAAGGTTCGGAATGCCGCGTTCCAGCGCCGCAAGGTCTTCCTGCGACAACTCGTTTTTAGCGAGTCCGCCGTGCATTTTCAGCGCGCGTACCGTTGCCACCACCACGACGGCGGACGGCACTAAGTGCGCCATGCGGCATTTGATGTCCAAAAACTTCTCCGCGCCGAGATCCGCGCCGAAGCCTGCCTCGGTAACGGTGTAATCAGCCAGTTTCAGCGCCATACGCGTCGCCATGACGGAGTTGCACCCGTGCGCGATGTTGGCAAACGGACCGCCGTGAACAAACGCCGGCGTTCCTTCAAGCGTTTGTACAAGGTTGGGTTTGATCGCGTCTTTCAAAAGCGCCGCCATGGCGCCCACCGCTTTGAGATCGCCCGCGGTGACGGGCGTACCGTCAAACGTGTAGGCGACCACAATACGCGCAAGGCGTTCTTTTAAGTCCGCAAGCGAGGAAGCAAGACAGAAAATCGCCATGATCTCCGACGCCGCAGTGATGTCGAAACCGTCCTCGCGCGGTACGCCGCTCGCTTTTCCGCCCAGACCGTTTACGATGGAACGCAGTTGCCTGTCATTCATGTCGACGCAGCGTTTCCATGTGATGCGGCGCACATCGATGTTCAGAGCGTTGCCCTGCTGGATATGGTTGTCGAGCATTGCCGCCAGCAGATTGTTCGCCGCGCCGATTGCATGGAAATCACCGGTAAAGTGCAAATTGATGTCTTCCATGGGGGCGACCTGCGCATATCCGCCGCCTGCCGCGCCGCCCTTGATGCCGAATACCGGACCGAGCGACGGTTCCCGCAGGGCGACTGTCACGCGCTTGCCGATGCGTTTGAGTCCGTCCGCCAGTCCGATGGTCATGGTCGTTTTGCCTTCGCCTGCCGGCGTGGGGGTGATGGCGGTCACCAGGATCAGCTTCCCGTCCTTCCGGCTGCTCTCTGCGATCAGACGCGGATCGACTTTCGCTTTATAACGCCCGTACGGCTCCCAATAAACTTCTTCAATGCCTGCCGCCGCGGCGATCTCACCGATCGGTTTGAGCGGGCAGCTTTGCGCAATTTCGATGTCGCTTTTCATGTTGTTTCTCCCGTGTTTTATCATTTTGTACAGTAGAGTATTATATCAAAAATGCATTATTTGTCAAGGAAGTGCACGAAGCTTACTATTTTATGATTGCAAAATGGAACGCCGAGTGGTACAATAAAACGGTAAAAGGGGAGAGAAAAATGAAATTTACAGTCATAATGCTGGCGGTGCTGATCTCTCTGGTTCCGTTGACGGTTTTGGCGGAGGATAAAGAAGTGAATATTGCGGTCGATGATGAAGCCATCGTGTATATGGGGCGGTGGAGGAAAGAAGACGACGGTATGATGCACGGTTCGTTCGAGTGCGGATTGATCTTGCGCTTTACCGGTACGGGCATTCGGCTTTTCGGCAAATGCTCCGGCAATACGCTTATTGCCGTTGACGGGGGCGAAGTCAAGAAAAAAACGCTCTCAAAAAACAGCGTTCTTTATAAACAACTGGAGAACGGCGAGCATACGCTGGAACTGTATTCCGACGGTCAGTGTGATTTCCCGGTGATCGGCGGTTTTATGCTTGATGCGGGCGCAATCGTTTTGCCGACGCAAAAAGGCAAAATCGTGGAATTTATCGGTGACTCGATCACCGAAGGATATGTCAATACGAACGACGCAGGTCGTTTCGGCGCCAATTCGTACCGGAATTCATACGCTTTTTTGCTCGGACGCAAACTGATGCAAACATACGGAATGCAATTCCATACGATTGCTTACGGCGGCATTGGAATTGCCAGAGCCGGCAGTCCCGATCCGCTGACCATGCCGGAACGCTATTTCAAAGAAAGAGAATACGTTTCTTCTGCCGACGGCGCAACTGCTGAAACGGCGAACGCTGCCGTGAGCGCGTGGGATACGGAGAGTTTCATACCGGATTATCTTGTTATCAATCTCGGAACGAATGATCGCAATCTTGACTCGACACGCGTTACAATCGCGCTTTACTCATTTTTGAAGAAATTGAACAACACCTATCCGGAAGCTTTGATTTTTGTCATGACGCCGTTTATCGGCGGACTGACGGAAAACGTAACGGCGGCGATTGCGATGGCGAACAGTGACCGCAATATCCTGATCGACACCGACTCTTGGAAGATCCCTGCCGGAAACGATAACCTGCACCCTGCGCCGGCGGCGCATGAACGCGCGGCGGAACTGCTGTTTGAAGCCTTGGAACCGTATATCGTTGATACGCCGGGGGACGCGCCGACAGACGCGCCGGACAGCGCCGCGACCGACGTCTCGCCGGACAGCACGGGCGAAACGATCAACCTCGTTCCCTATATCGTCGGCGGCGCCGTTATTCTTGCCGCCGCCGCTGTGACCGCTGCGGCGCTGATCCGCAAGAGCAAGCAAGACAAAATTCGCACTTGACAGACACGGCGTTTTTTGTTACAATACCATTGTTGAATATCCTTTGAGGGAGTAGCAGGCACGCGTTTCGCGCGCAGCAAGTCAACATCATGGTCTTTGACCTGGCTTGTTTCAAATTGCAAGACTCAATGTAAGACGGGAACGCCCTACATGGAGTCTTTTTTCGTACCAACGGATATATCGCTAGAAAGAAAGGCTTGTATGGATTTTTTCTTTTTCTTTCATCATGCCATGCTCGGCGTGGGACTTGCCATGGATGCGTTTTCGGTATCCCTTGCCAACGGGCTTGCCGATGCGCACATGAAAAAACGACGTATACTGCTCATAGCCGGCACGTTTGCGTTTTTTCAGGCATTGATGCCGATGATCGGCTGGCTGTGCGTGCATACGGCGGTGGAGCAGTTTTCGTTTTTTGAGCCCGCCATACCCTGGATCGCGCTTGCCCTGCTCGGATTTTTAGGCGCCAAAATGATTTGGGAAGGCGTGAAGCAATTACGAGATCCGAAAACGCCGCAGGTCAAGCTGACGCTCGGCGCACTGCTTCTGCAAGGCGTTGCCACGTCGATTGACGCGCTGTCGGTGGGATTCACGATCGCCGAATTATCCACCGTATCGGCACTGGCAGCGGCGGGAACGATTGCGGCGGTGACGTTTGTTATCTGCTTGGCCGGCGTCTTGCTCGGGAGGCTGTTCGGTATGAAGCTATCGGGCGCATCGTCGATCATGGGCGGTTTGATTTTGATCCTGATCGGACTTGAAATCTTTATCAGCAGTTTGCTGTGAATAAGGAGGAATGGGGATGGATTTGTACCTTGTCAGCGGCATTACCTTGCCGTTCCTCGTTCTGCGGATGCATTCCCGTGCTTCTTCCAATGCTTCATGGTTTGCGTTCTCGTATTCATTGAACGCATCCAACAGCCAACCTGCTTCGTTTGCGATCAT
>JAGCSD010000038.1 GCA_017964345.1 Clostridia bacterium | reverse complement strand
TCTCGTTCTTGATAACCGCTTGAAAAAGCGCCAGCTCACAGGCGGTTTCCCGCGTGTTCCGTTCGCTTTTCAGCACACGCGCGCGGCAGCGCGCGCCTACGGACGCAAGCTCGCAAAGATAATCCGTTCCGCTTCCGTCCCACACGAGGATGTTCTCTCCCTCGCTCAAACGAAGCACACGGCAGATATGGTTGGATTCCGACGCGTCAAACGTGACAAAGCCGTCAGCGAAGCAATCGGCGGAAGCAAAAAATCGGCGCATACATACCCCTATTATGTATAGTATATATATTATAGCGCAAATCCGCCGAATTGTAAACAAAACATTTCACGGTTTGATGAATTTCTATTGTCCGAGCTGCTTCATCAAATCCCGCAATTTATCTTTTTGCGCGCCCGAAAGCATGGGCGCAACCGTTTGCGCCAGTGTTCGCAGTTTTTCGTCCGTCAGCGTACCGTTTGCCTTCCCTTTTGCCACCGTGCTTTTCAGATCCCGGAGCAGTTCGCTTTCGCTCTTCCCCTCGTATCTCTTTGCCATGCCTTTGAGCATTTCCACGTCTTTCTTTTGCGCATCGGTCAGATTTTCCGTCGAAACGGGTGCCGTTTTGCTGCCGCGCAGCGTTCTTTTCATATTGACCACCTCATGAAATTCTATGCACAAAAGGCGCAAAACGTGCATACAATAGGGCGAGGTGAAATAAGTTAATCTGTTGCCTTTGCTTTTGCTGTTGGGAAACAAAAACGGCCTCCGCGGCATTAAAGAAGCCGTAGAGACCGCCGAGCGGTTTCAAAGTCAGATGGAGCAGATGCAGAAGCTCTTTACGCTTCTCCCCCTCTTGAACAAAGCAGGCGAAAGCAGCTCGCCGCAGGAGGCGTATGTGGATACGCTGTCCGACCTTCTGAAACGATTATCGCCCTAAAGAAGCGGCACGACCGCCTCGCGCGCGTTCAAATCGCGCACGTCGTCCTCATCGTGCGTTACCAAAAGGATCACGGCGTTTTGCGCCAGTTTTCGGATCTCGTCCTTAACGCGCAGAGCGTTGTCCCCGTCTAAACCGCGAAACGGTTCATCCAGCAAAAATACATCTCCGCCATAGGCGAAGCACCGTGCCAGCGCACAGCGCCGCGCCATACCGCCGCTGAGGTTTCGGGGCTTTTTATCCGCAAACTCATCCACACCGAAAGCGTGAAGATAGTATCGCGCCGCCGGCTCGCTTTGCGCGGTCAGGCGCACATTTTCGCCCGCGCGCAGATGCGCGAGCAAGCGGTCATCCTGAAACAAATACGCCAGTTTTCCCGAAAAGGCGATCGTGCCGGTATACGGCACCAGGGACGCCACGGCGTTGAGAATCGTCGTCTTCCCCGCGCCGGAAGGTCCCCGCAGGCACAAAACGCCGTTTCCGCGCACGGTAAGCGAGAAGTCCCGCACGACCGGGCGGTCAAACGTGACGGACAGATTTTGAATGTCTATCATGTGTTCCATCGCGTTTCCCACCGTTTCAAAGAAGTACGGAGTGTGATCTCCAGAATCAGACTGATAAACACGACGACCGCCGTCCACGCGAACACATCCGTCGTTTCCAAAATGGACTTTGCTTGAAACAGCTCCGTGCCGATCGCCATTTTGGGCTGACACAGGACTTCCGCCGCAATGCCGGCTTTCCATACAAGCCCCGCGCCCGCGGAGGCGGCGGAAGCAAAATGCGGCAGGACGGCAGGCAGGTACAGATGCCTGAGCTTCATCACGCGCGTGAAGCGATACGCCTTTGCCAGCTCATGTTCGGAACGCCCCACGGCGCGGATGCCCGCGCGCACGTTGCTCCAAAAAACCGGCAGAACGATCAGCATGGCGATAAAAACGGGGATCTGATCCCGTTTGAGCCATATCCACGCCAGCATGATGAACGAGGCGACCGGCGTCGCCTGTATCAGCACGCGCAGAGGCGTAAACAGCGTGGCGCAAACGCGGCGCGTCGTCAGGATCGCGAAGTGCGTGCCCAGCACACTGCCCAGCAGAAAGCCGAGCAGAATGCGCAGCAAGCTGAGCCCCACGCTGAGCCCGAATTCGCCCGTTACGGCAAGCTCGCCAAGCCGCGCCGCCACGTGAAGAGGTGACGCCACAAAGAGATCGTTACGGACGACGCGGTACGTGATCTCCCATACGGCAAGCCAAAAGACCGTCGATACCGCCGTCCTGCCGATCGCGCGCAGGATTTTATTTTTCGTAATAGAAATCATCCGCCGGGATCGCTCCTCCGATGGATTTGGGATCGCTGTCAAAGAGAATTTGCAGATACGTCTTGGTTTTTTCCGCCATTTCCGCACCGGTGATGCAGACCATTTTGGCGTTCGGGATCGCTTTTTCGGCAATGCCCGCCGACGGTACAATGCCGTATTCGGCGATCAGCGCCGCCGCATCCGCGGGATTTTCGTTCACATATTGCACCGACGCGGCGTAATCAAGCAAAAAGCCCTGTAACGCATCGGGGTGAGCCGAAGCAAAGTCGGCGTTGACTACCAGGCATCCCATCGAAAAGAGCGCCGTATGGTCACACGCCTCGTCCCACGCATCGTTAAAGTCGATAGCGATCCGCCACGCGGGATCCTTGGTCAGGATATTGGACACCTGCGGCTCCGGGATCAGGATCAGATCGGCATTTCCCGCCAGCGCCTGTGTCGCCAGTTCCGCGTGCGTGGAAAAATACTCCACCTCGCAGGTAACGTTGTTCTGCTTGAGAACATAGTTCAGCGCGTATTCCGGCGTTGCCGCCTGTCCGGACGAATAGAGCTTTTTGCCCTCTAAATCGGCAATGGAATGAACGGTATCGCCCTTTTCCATCACATACAGCACACCGAGAGTGTTGAGCGCCAAAAGCCGGATTTTTCCCTTGGTTTTGTTATACAGCGTCGCCGCCAGGTTCGTCGGTACCGCCGCCAGATCAAGCTCTCCGTTGATGAGAAGCCCCGTCACGTCCGTCGGCGCGGAGAACAGCTCAAACCCGTAGTCGTTGACGGTTTTTTTGTCTTGTGCGTCCTTCATCAGCTTGGACATGCCCATTCCGGTCGGTCCCATCAGCGCGCCGACGCGGAAAGTCGTCCCTTCATAGACAAACGGCGTCTGACTCGGTTCCGCCGTTTCCGTAGGCGCGGCGGTCGGAGTTTCGGTCTGATTCCCCGTGCAGCCAACAAGCGCCGAAGCAAGAAGCATTCCGCTTACAAGTAAACAAACTATCTTTTTCATGTGTCTTCCTCCTGATATGATTTTGAGGTCAGAACACTCTTGACCGAAACGCCCGGCAGATGCCCCAGTTTGCCCGTCAACGCGCCGATGGCGTCATTGGTGCCGTCCACCATCACAGAGATCAAATGGATCCCTCGCTTGCGGTACGGCAAACCCATCCGCCCGATGATGATATCGCCGTACGCGCTGAGCAGTTCATTGACCGCCTCCGCCGTTTGACGCGGTGCCTCTACCACGATGCTGATTAACCCGATCCTGTTTTCCATGGTGTCCTCCTTAAAAAAATCTCTTCCCTCTTAAGGGAAGAGAAAGCAATTGATTCCACCCTTAAGCGCAGTCTTAACCTTGCTCGCAGTCAGATAACCCGTCTTGACGTCAGAAGTATTCCTCATCTCAACAAGAATAGTATACACGCTTTTCAGTTTTTTGTCAACACTTCTATTGCCTTTTGCATCTGCAAATCGTTTTCTTCATTGCGAAGCCAATAAGCGGAAGTCAATTCTTCCGGCAATTCTACCGTATAGGCGGGCGTCAGCCCCTGCCCGTGAATACAATCGCCGCCGGGCAGATAATAATATGCTGTTGTCAGCTTGAACACGCCGCCGTTGGCAAGCGGATAACTCGTCTGCATAATGCCTTTACCGTAGCTTTTCGTCCCTACCAGTACAGCGCCGCCCATATCGCGCAGAGTGCCGGCAAGCGCCTCGGACGCGCTGGCGGAGGATCCGTTGATCAGCACCGCAACCGGTTTATCCACGCACGCCGCGTCGGACTCGCACGTCAGGATTTTTTTCCCGTTTCGCGCCATGGCATAGAACGTTTCACCCTCCGGCAGCATCACGTCGGCGATTTCATCAAACACCGTTACGTCGCCGCCCAGATTTTCGCGCAGATCGATCAGAACGGCAGTGAAATTCTGCGTTTTGCCGTATTTGATCGCTTGCTTGAAATACTCCGCCGCGTTGCCGTGAAAAGAATGGATCTTAATATATAAAACGCCGCCGGAAAGCATACGGTATTCGGTCATCTGACGCTGTCCGCTCCCGCGCGTGACGGTAAAAGCCAGCTCGTGACCGTCCCGCCGGACCGTCAGCGTCACGCTCGTGTTTTCCTCGCCTTTG
>JAGCSD010000037.1 GCA_017964345.1 Clostridia bacterium | reverse complement strand
GGTAGTGACCGAGGCGGATGATCTGCTTGCCGCGCGTGAATGGATACGGCAGACGGCGTCGTATTTCGCTTCCTTCTGTTTGCCCTTTTCTCTGCGTGAATTAGATCTTTACATAACGGAAGACGATCTGGACGCGCTTGCCGACAACGCGACCGAGGGCGACACGCTCCGCTTGTCACGGATCCGCAAGCTGGACAAAGAAGCCGTCAAAGCCATCTTCGCCGCCGCGCGCGGATGAACGATTTTTCCAAACAGCGAGGTTGTTATATGCCTTTTGATCCGCAGACGACAAGATACCCGTATACCGAACGAACCGATCAGCATTATCTGGTCGTAAAAAAGAACGACGGAAAGCGTTTTGATAAGTCCTATCCGTATATTGACCGCTCGTTTTGGTTCCGCTTCAAGCAATTCTGGACGCGCATACTCCTGGTGACGATTGCATTTCCCGTGGCAAAAGCTCGTTTAGGGTTGAAAGTGAAAGGAAAAAAGAACATACGCGCCAACAAAGCGCTTCTGAAAGACGGCGTGATCTCCTGCGCCAACCACGTGCATTTATGGGATTATATCGCCGTGATGTACGCCGCCTTTCCCCGCCGCACCAACGTGCTGGTGTGGGCGACGAATGTGCGGGGCGAGAACAAAAAACTGATCCGCATGACCGGCGGGATCCCGATCCCGGACGACGACACCGGCGGCACGCTTGCCTATTATCGGGCAGTGCGTAAGCTGTTGAACGACGGCGGTTGGCTTCATATTTACGCCGAAGGCAGTATGTGGGAATATTACGCGCCGATCCGTCCGTTCAAGCGCGGGATCGCCCTGTTTGCCGATCAGTGTGACAAGCCCATTCTGCCGATGGCGTTTTCCTACCGAAAGCCCGGCTGGATCCGGCGTAAGATTTTTCATCAGATCGCTCTCCTTACGCTGACTGTCGGCGAACCGCTGACCGTTGACCGCTCGCTTCCGAAGCGTGAACGGGAGGACGACCTGCTCAAGCGCTGTCATGAGGCTGTTTGCCGCTTAGCGGGCATTCGCAACAATCCCTATTCCCCCGTATTCCGTGACGACAAACGGATCGACAGCTATCCCCCGCTTGAATTTGCGGAAAACAAATGATGAACGTAAAAGGAGAAAACTATGCTCGAAAATGTTCCACGCTATGATATGCAAAAACCGCCGATGCGTCAGCATCTCCGCTTTCTGATCCGTTTGCTTTCCCAGCCCGATCTGATCAAGCATAAGAACACCCTGCGAAAGATCGGCATGGAGGGGATCAACCCTCCGTATCTGCTTCTTTGCAACCATAACGCGTTTATGGATTTTAAGGTCGCGTCCAAGGCGGTTTTTCCGCACCGCGCCAACTTCGTGGTGGCGATCGACGGTTTTTTGAAACGGGAATGGCTTCTTCGTTTTATCGGCTGTATCTGCACGCGCAAGTTTGTGAACGACGTACAGCTTGTCATGCAGCTGAAACGCGTTATCAAGCGCGGCGATATTGCCGCCATTTACCCCGAAGCCCGTTATTCGCTTTGCGGCACGACCGCCGTTCTGCCGGATTCCATCGGCAAGCTCGCCAAATTCTTGGGTGTCCCCGTCGTCGTGCTGATGTGCCACGGGCATCATATCAATTCCCCGTTCTATTCCCTGCCCGATCACGGCGTGAAAGGCACACAGGCGGAAATGACCTGTATTGCCGGTAAGGACGACGTTAAGCGTCTTTCGGCGGAAGAATTGAACGCACGGATACGCAAAGCGTTTATCTATGACGATTTTGCTTGGCAAAAGGAAAATAATGTACGCGTCACGTACGAAAAACGCGCCGAAGGCTTGCATAAGGTGCTGTATCAGTGTCCGCATTGCCGCGCGGAATACCGCATGAACAGTGAAGGTACGCGTCTTTTTTGCCAAAAATGCGGCAAAGCGTGGGAAATGGACGAGCTTGGCGAACTGCACGCTTTAGAGGGCGAAACAGAGTTTTCGCACGTTCCCGACTGGTACGAATGGGAACGCATGAACGTCCGGCGCGAGGTCGAAAACGGCACCTATCGCTATGACCTGCCCGTCCACGTTTCCGCTCTGCCGAATTCCAAGGGCTATATCGACATCGGCAAAGCGCGCCTTGTGCATGACAAAGACGGATTTTGCCTGAAAGGAATCGCGCAGGGCGAGCCGTATTGCGTCACGATCCCCGCGGCGGACATCTACTCCTGCCACATCGAATACGAGTATTTGGGCAAATACGGCGATTGCGTTGATCTGAACACCCCGACCGACACGCTGTATATTTATCCCGAGGGCGAGGATTTCGCCGTAACGAAAATTGCCCTGGCAACGGAAGAACTGTATGAATTTGTACGGGCAAAAGGATAGCAAAAAGGAACGCGCAAGCGACTGCGCGTTCCTTTTTTTCACCTTCTTATTTTGATTCGTTCTTTTTGAGAAGAACGCTCAGTTCCTTCATAAAGGAATCCACGTCCTTGAATTCGCGGTAAACGGAAGCAAAGCGCACATAGGCGACCTGATCGAGTTCCATCAGCTTGTCCATGATCATTTCACCGATCTCCATGGAGCGGATCTCCTGCTCGCCCGAAGAATGTACCATCCGGTCGATCTCATTGACGACATGGTCGATCTGTTCGGCGGAAACCTTACATTTTTCGCACGCCTTCACGATGCCCATGCGCACCTTTTCGATCTCGAAAAGCTGGCGGCTGCCGTCCTTTTTTAT
>JAGCSD010000036.1 GCA_017964345.1 Clostridia bacterium | reverse complement strand
GCGGTACCGGTATTGACCGTCCGCCGCGGCGTGAAACATCACGTCGCCGGGACCGTAGGGCGCTTCGCTGATGCCGTAAAGCAGCATTCCGATACCGGGCGCGTCGGGATCGGACGATACGGTGGGATCATTCTCTCCGCCGTTTCTCCTGAACCGGTCGCTTTGCGGCAGCAGAATGAATAGCAGCACCAAAATGACCGATAGGATCACCGCGGCAGCGATTCCGAGCGAACGCAGGCGCGAACTGTTCATGTGCATTCTCCGTTCATCATGAAATGATTTTCAGTACTATTATACTGCATTTTTTTGAAATTTACAAACGGTTTCTTCCCTTGCGCGGTGCGAAAAATCCGGTTGACAGTCATAAAGAGAATAGAGTATAATAAATATATTCAGGAAGTATATCAGGTGAGGCGGAAGGCTGACGCTTGAGGCGGCGCGCCGTCGCGGCTTCTCCGCGGGGTATGATATTCGGCACACGGATTCTTTTCGTAAGCAAGCATAATGGAAGCAAAAAGTGTGAAAGAAGAAAGATTGCAGATTGGTCTGTTTATGGACTCGTTTTTCCCGATGGTGGACGGGGTGTGCATGGTGATGGACAATTACGCCCGCGCCATGAAGCCGTATGCGGACGTCACGGTATTTGTGCCGTCCCTGCCGGGAAAACCGTTTGACGATTCCACCTTACCTTACAAGGTGGAACGTTGCCGTTCGTGGCGGATGCCGGTGTTGGACTATTCCTTCCCGGTGCCGCGCTTCGATCGCGGTTTTCAAAAACGGCTCGACCGGTATCAATTAGATATCGTACACCTGCATTCCCCCTTTGTGATGGGCTTGCAGGGGGTTCGCTACGCTCGCAAGCATAATATTCCGGTTGTGGCGACTATGCACAGCCAGTTCAAACAGGATATGCAGCGCGCGGTGCGTTCCCGCGCCGCGGCGGGGCTGCTGAACCGTATTCCGATGCGCGTGTTCGATCGGTGCGACGCGTGCTGGGCGGTCAACGGGGCGATCGCCACGCTGTTTTACGAGGATTACGGCTGTAAGGTCAAACCGGGCGTCCTGCGCAATGCCACGAATATGCTGCCCGTGCCGGACCGGGCGGAAGCGCGTAAAACGATCAATGTCCGCTGTGATCTCAGCGATACCGAAAAGGTCTTTCTGTTCGTCGGGCGCCTGAACGCGCTGAAAAACATTTTCTTTTTGGTCGACGCTGTCAAGATCCTGAAAGAACGGGCGCCGTTCCCGTTCAAATTGCTGTTTGTCGGCTCCGGGCAGGATGAACACAGCCTGCGGGAGAAAGTCAAAGAAGCGGGCATGGAAAAGGACGTTCTGCTTTGCGGCAAGGTGACGGACCGGGAGCTTTTGGCGGCGTTTTACGCTCGCGCAGACCTGTTTTTATTTCCGTCGTATTACGACGCGTCTTCGATCGTGCAGATCGAGGCGGCGTCGCAGGGTACGCCCACGGTGTTTTTGGAGGGCGCGGCAACGGCGTCGGACGTGACGGACAACGTCAACGGCTTTGTGGCGAAAAACGATCCCGCCGCGTACGCCGCACGGGTGGAAGCCATTCTAAACGATAAAGCGCTCTACGCAAGCGTATGCGAAAACGCCAAACGCGATTTGTACGTCACCTGGGACGAAGTCATCCGCGACGTGCTGGCGCGTTACATAGAACAAATTGAGAAAAAAAAATATACAAAGGAGGAATCACATTGAATATTTTAGTTTGCGTCAAACAGGTTCCGGGTACTTCCCAGGTGGAAGTCGATCCTGTGACCGGCGTGTTGAAACGCGACGGACAAAACAACAAACTAAACCCCTACGATTTATTTGCCTTGGAAACCGCTTTACGCATCCGCGAAGAACAGGGCGGAGAGATCAAAACCGTTTCCATGGGACCGCCGCAGGCGACGTCTTCCCTGCTTGAAACTGTGTACATGGGCGCTGACGCGGCGTATCTGATCAGCGACCGCCTCTTTGCCGGCGCCGACGTTCACGCCACCAGTTATGCGATCGCGTCCGGTATTCGCCGCACAGGCGCGTTTGACCTGATCCTTTGCGGCAAGCAGACGACCGACGGCGATACCGCGCAGGTCGGACCGGAACTTGCGGAAATGCTCGGCATCGAACACGCCGCCAATGTGCTTTCCATTGACGCCATCGACGACAAAAGCGTAACGGTCACGATGAATCTGGACAATCTGATCCAGACGCAGACCATGCTTTTGCCTTGCCTTCTGACGATCGAAAAGGACGCCTGCACACCGCGTTTGCCTTCCTTTAAGCGGAAACTCGAAACCGCCTCCGACGTCGTGACCGTACTGACCGCCGCGGATTTGACGGGGCTGGATCCCGCCCGCTGCGGACTCAAAGGTTCGCCGACGCAGGTGGAGCGGATCTTTCCGCCGGAAGTCAACAAAAACAAAGAGCAGTTTGCCGGCACGGGCGAGCAGTTGTCCGACACGCTGTTTGACTTGCTTCAACAAAAGAAATTCGTGTGAGGTGTGCTATGGGACTTGTGATTCATTCGGAAAAAATCAATGAGGAAAGCGCCCGGGCACTGACGGAGCTTTGCCCGTTCAACGCGATCTCTTATGACGGCGCTCTGCATATCAGCGCCGCCTGCAAAATGTGCAAAATGTGCGTGCGCAAAGGACCTGCCGGCGCGATCACGTTTGAAGAGGAAGCCGCGCCCGTCTGCGATAAGTCCGCCTGGCGCGGCGTAGCGGTGTTTGCCGAGCAGCACGGCGGAAGGGTACATCCCGTTTCCCTGGAGCTTTTGGGCAAGGCACGCGAGCTGGCGGCAAAAACGAACCACCCCGTGCTGGCGCTTTTGATCGGTTTTGAAACGGACGGTGCCGCGCAGGAGCTTCTGCGCTACGGCGCGGACGAGGTGTACGTTTACGATTCCCCGGCGCTCAAGGAATTTGTGATTTCTCCTTACGCCAACGCGTTCACCGATTTTATTGAAAAAATCAAACCGTCGTCGATCCTTGTGGGTGCCACGTCGCTCGGACGTTCGCTCGCCCCCAAAGTCGCCGCGCGCGTACACGCCGGACTGACGGCGGACTGCACGATGCTTGAAATGAAGGACAATACGGATTTGGTGCAGATCCGTCCGGCGTTCGGCGGCAACATTATGGCGCAGATCGTTACGCCGAACACGCGTCCGCAGTTCTGCACGGTGCGCTATAAGATCTTCTCCGCGCCCGCGCCGGATCAACCGCACGGCACGGTAACATCCATGCCGGTCGACGAGGATATGCTCGCCGGGCGTACCACGGTGATAAAAACCGTCAAAAAACCGGACGAAATCGATATTTCCGACGCCGAAGTCATCGTGGCGGTGGGACGCGGTCTGCACGCCCGTGAGGACATCGCGCTTGCGCAGCGCTTGGCGGACCGCCTCGGCGCTCAGCTTGCCTGCACACGTCCGCTGGTGGAGGCCGGATGGTTCGATGCCAAAAAGCAGATCGGACTCTCCGGCAGAACCGTTAAGCCGAAGCTGATCGTGGCGATCGGCATTTCCGGCGCGGTGCAGTTTGCCGCGGGAATGCGGTCTTCGGACATGATCGTGGCGATCAATCAGGACAAGCACGCGCCGATTTTCGACATCGCCCATTACGGCTTTGTCGGTGATCTGTACGATATCATACCTCGCCTGATTCAGAAAATGGAGGAAAAAGCCCATGTATAAGCAACCCGACGCGCAAGATATCGCGTTTTTGAAAACCGTGGTCGATCCCGCCCGCGTACTGACGGGCACGGAGATCGCCGAAGATTACAGCCATGACGAGCTCGGCGGCGTTCAGCAAAGCCCCGACGTGCTGATCAAAGCGCTTTCCACCGAGGAAGTTGCCGCCGTTATGCGTTACGCCAGCCAACAGAACATCCCCGTCGTCTGCCGCGGCAGCGGTACGGGACTCGTGGGCGCCGCCGTGGCGCTCAAGGGCGGTATCATGATCGAAACGCTCGGCATGAACAAAATTTTGGAGCTGGACCGGGACAACCTGACCGTGACGGTACAGCCCGGCGTTCTGCTGATGGATCTGGCGGCGTTTGCCGAGGAAAACGAATTCCTCTATCCGCCGGATCCGGGTGAAAAATCCGCTACCATCGGAGGAAACATCAGCACCAATGCCGGCGGGATGCGCGCCGTGAAGTACGGCGTCACGCGCGATTATGTCCGCGGGCTGACCGTGGTGCTTCCCGACGGCTCGGTGGAGCGTCTCGGCGGAAAGATCGTTAAAAACAGCACCGGTTACAGCCTCTTGAATCTGATCATCGGTTCGGAGGGCACGCTCGGCATTATCACGGAAGCGATTTTGAAACTCGTTCCGCTTCCCAAGATCACCGAAAGTCTGCTCGTTCCGTTTGAAACCGGGGAAAAGGCGATCGAAACCGTGCCGCATATTATTCGCTCCAAGGCGTCGCTGACGGCGATCGAGTTTTTTGAAAAGCAAACGATCCTCTTTGCCGAGGAGTATTTGGGCAAGAAATTCCCCGATACGCACTATCCCGCTTATCTGCTTTTGACCGTAGACGGTTCTGACCGCGCCGTGATCGATAAGGAGCTGGAAACGGTAGCACGCCTCTGCATGGAGCAGGGCGCGCCGGACGCGTTTATTGTGGATACCGACGAACGCAAGGAATCCGTTTGGAAAGCGCGCGGCGCGTTCCTGGAAGCGATCAAGGCGTCCACAACCGAAATGGACGAATGCGACGTGGTCGTGCCGCGTGACAAGATCGCGGAATTTGTCGAGTACACGCCCGAAGTCGCCCGTATCGTGAACCTGCGTATTCCGAGCTTCGGCCACGCCGGCGACGGCAACCTGCACGTTTACATCTGCCGGGACGGCTTAGATGAAAAAACGTGGAAAGAGCGTCTTGAACAAGCGTTCGCGTTGATGTACAAACGCGCGGATGAACTCTCCGGGCTTGTTTCCGGCGAACACGGCATCGGCTACGCCAAAAAAGACTATATGAAAGCGGCGTGCGGAGAAAAACAGATCGCCTTGATGAAGGGTATCAAAGCTGTTTTTGATCCGAACAACATTCTGAACCCCGGAAAGCTGTTCTAAAAGGAGGACCTTTCATGAAGCGGTACGTTGCAGAAATCGTGATCCTGCTTGCGCAAATTGCAGTGTTCTATGTAACGCCGCTTACAGGAGGTCTTAACAACCCCATGGGAATGGTACTGCTGATACTGCTTCTGACGTTTGCTCTGTCGGCCCTACTCGGCGGACTTTCACGCCTGCGCGTCAAGTTTCTCTATCCCGTTCTGACTGCGCTTTTGTTTCTGCCGTCCGTATGGCTCTTCTATAACGAATCGGCGTGGATCCATGCTTTGTGGTATTTGTTCGTATCCTTCGTAGGTCTTGGTATCGGCGTTGCCGTGCGCGCAATCGTAAAAAGGTAGACCGAATAAGCACACGCGCTGACCGCATCCTTATTTCAATAAAAAAACCGTCCGTGCAAACGGACGGTTTTTTCTTTGGAAACGCTTATTCGTTGTAGAGCGCCTGCAGTTTCTCCAAATGCGCTCTCTTCGCCTTGGCGGTTTCAGCCGCTTTGTTGAAGAGTTCTTCCGCACGTTCGGGGAAGGAACGGGTCAGCGCGGAATAACGCGCTTCGTTCAGAATGAAGGTCTTGTAGTCGGTCGTCGGCTCCTTGGAGTCGATCGTGAACGGCTTCTCCGCCGCGGGATTGAAGCGGAACATATTCCAGTAACCGCAATCCACGGCTTTCTTCATTTCTTCCTGGCAGTGGATCATGCCGCCCTTGATGGAATGCATCTCGCAGGGCGCATAGCCGATAATCAGCGACGGACCGTGATACGCTTCCGCCTCCTGAAGCGCCTTGAGCGTCTGATTCATATCCGCGCCCATGGCGATCTGCGCCACGTAGATGTAGCCATAGCTCATGGCGATCTCCGCCAGGCTCTTTTTGGCGATTGC
>JAGCSD010000035.1 GCA_017964345.1 Clostridia bacterium | reverse complement strand
TCGTTACCCGGCACACGGGAAAGCATCGCCTGCGCCTTGCGAAAATGATCTGCTGACTGCAAAACCTGCTCGGTATAAAGGGAAACATCGCCTGCGGGTAATTCATAAAGCTCCCCCTCCGTCAGTGGAAACGCCGCAGCGTAGGCAAGCGGCTTCATATCCGAGGGAAGCGGCACCAGCGCACTGAAGGCATCGCTTAGTTTTTTGAACACCAGCGCCATCGTTTGCGCCTGTGCCGCGCCGAAATCCCGCGCCGCCAGCCTCTGCACCAAAACACCCGGTTCGTCGCAGGGCGTACGCAGCGCCTCGCGATAATAATCCGAAACAAAAGAAGGCACAAACCCGCCTGTTTCCAAACTGCCGCACGCACCCGAGGCGAGCAGCCCGTCCGTGCGCAGAACGTGCTGCATCATGGCGGGCAGAGGAAACAGATTAGCCAAATACGGGATCTTTCCCGCTGTCAAGATGCGCACCCACACGCACAAACCGCGCGTCTTCGCCTCCGCCGAATCGCTTTGAAAACGGTCGGAGGCTTCGGTTACGGCAAGCAAGCCGTCCGGCGCGGTAAAATTCAGGTTCCCGCGCGTCAAGTGTGCTCCCGCCTCAAAGGAAGACAGCACGATCGCCCCGCGCGGCAGACGCGCAACGGACTCCGCGCGCGCCGCCGGCTCCGTCTGCCAGTCAAGCGTATCGAACACCTGAATACCAAAATGAGAAACAAACGCGAGTGCCTCATCCGTCACGCCGCCCTGCCAGATCACGCCGTCAAACGGATTTTCCGTTTTTACGGTCCGGTCACACATCAGAAAACACAGCAATCCCGCTTTTTTCGCCTCCGCAGGGAACGGCGCGTGCGACGGTACGGCAACGCCGTCATAGCCGGCGTAAAGCAGGTTGACCGCGTCTTGAGCGGAAACGGTCCCGTTCTCCCACGGAGAAAGCGCCAGACGCGGGTACAGGCGCGGCGTAACGGTTTCCTCGCCTGTTTTCAGTGCCGGCTCGCCCCATGCGCGCATCCGCGCCTCGATTTCAAGCAAGCCCTTTACAAGCGCCGCCGGTTCCGAGGCGCGCAGGCAGACCGCTTCTTCCGAAACGGCAAGTGAAAAGCCGTGCTCAAATCCGGGCGCGAGAAGCACGCGCAGGGTGTGTTCCCGTCCCGTAAGCAGAAGGGAAAACGCATCGCGCAAAAAAGAGTTCAGCCTCTGCGCCGCCGCCAAAACGGTGCTGTCTTCGGTTTGTATGTCCATTTGCCAGCTTTCATCCAGCCGGACGGCATTGTTGTGTCCCACGCCGCGCGCGGCAAGCGGACGCTTGCCTTGCAGTCGCTCCGTCAAAGTCATGCAGAATCCTCGCCTTTCTGCATATATTTTACCATGAATCCCCGAAAAGCGCAATGCGTTATTGCAGGATACCGCGAATCCGGCGCAGCCGGTTTTCCAACTTCCGGCATTTTTCCTCAAGTTCCTCGCAGCGCGGACATGTGTCACAATACGTTTCGTTCGGACAGCATTTTTTGGCAAAGCATTCGCTGATACAGCACCAACCGCTGATGTGTTCGCCCTCCACCTTCCCCCAGTTGTCTGAAACCTCTTTGACCTCGATCGTCATGCCCTGCGGCAAAATACCGAGGCTTTTGGCGTGTACGCTCGGTTCGGTGCGCAGATTCATGTGTTCTTTATATAATAGATATGTACCCGGTGTATACACCCTTCATCCCTCCCCTAAAGGGTATGCGGGCACGATCCGCTTCCTGCGAGCAGAAAAATGCCGCTTCGCCAAATAAGCAAAGCGGCATTCTTGTTTTTTGTGTCAGTGAACGTGTTTCTCGGCGATCTCAATCGCTTTGGTGACGATATGACCGCAGTCACGGGAGCTTACGCTTCCCCAGCCTGAAGATTTAACTGTGTCATACACACCCATTTCCTTAGCGATTTCCGCCTTCAGCGCATCGGACATTTTCGTCATGATGAAGACTCCATAATATCGTGTTGTTAAGCAGCTATTCTTCGCTGCTTACGATATTATTATCTGCCAAGCGTAACGTTTTATTTGCGGAATTTTCAGGCAATTTGAGTTCGAACCAAAAATTCGATCCGACGCCGAGCGTACTGTCTATGCCGAAATCCGCGTTATGCGCCGTCAGAATAGACTTGACGATAGACAGTCCCAACCCCGTGCCCATCTGCGAGCGGACGTGCGTCTTGGCGCGGTAATAGCGATCCCAGATAGTTGCCATCTCTTCCTTGGGAATGCCGGGACCGGAGTCGATGATCTCCACACGCACGCAATCGAATTTGGACGTAATACGCACCCTGACGCGCTTATCTTCGCCCGTATAGTTGACGGCGTTGCTCAGAAGATTGTAAAGCACCTGCTCGATACGCGCCTTGTCGCCCAGGACATAGACCTTCTCGGGCGCCTCCAGCTCAAACGTATACCCCTGCTCGCGCATCACGGAGAACCGCTCCAGGATCGTCTGCACCATCGCGCAAATGTCAAACGCGGACAGATCGATCTTCCGGTTGGTCGCCTCGATCTTGGAAAGCTCCAGAATGTCCTGCACCAAAAGCGTCAGCCGGTCGGTTTCATCCATGATGATCTTCAGGTTTTTTTCGCGTTTTTCCTTATTATCCCCCGTAATGTCCCGAATCATTTCGGCGTACATTTTAATCATCGTCAGCGGCGTGCGCAGATCGTGTGAAACGTTTGCCATCAGTTCGCGTCTGAGCTCTGAAGATTTGGCTATTTCGTCGGCGGCGTACTGAAGCGCGCCAGCCAGCTCTTCGATCTCGCCGAACGCGTCTTCGGTCCTGAACGTGACTTCCGCGTTCCCCAGCGCCAGCTCACGCGCGCTTTTGGTCAACTGCTCCACCGGACGCGAAAAGCGTCGCGCCATAAAATAGGCAAACGCGAAAGCGAACAGCAGCGCCAGGATCGTGATCAGAAAAAACTGTTGCTGCAGGACGCGGATCACCGAATCGATGCGATTGAGCTGCGCGATCACATACAAAAACGAACCGTTTCCGCCC
>JAGCSD010000007.1 GCA_017964345.1 Clostridia bacterium | reverse complement strand
GGCACATCCGCCAAAAACGCGGCGTATTCCCTTAATTCCCGGTTGATGATCTCGTAATCCTCAACGGGATCACGTCCTTCGCTGCCGGAAATATCCACCACATGAAGGATCACACGTGTGCGCTCCACATGGCGCAGAAAGGCGTGTCCGAGTCCCGCGCCTTCGGCGGCGCCCTCGATCAGCCCCGGGATATCCGCCAGCACAAACGATTGCCCGTCGCAAGCGACCACGCCGAGGTTCGGTTCCAGCGTGGTGAAATGATAGTCCGCGATCTTCGGGCGCGCCTTGGAAAGCACGGACAGGATCGTGGATTTTCCCACGTTCGGGAACCCGACCAGTCCCGCGTCCGCGATCGTTTTCAGCTCCAACAAAACCTCGCGCTGCTTGGTAATTTCTCCGTTCTGCGCGAAATTCGGCGCGTGCAGACGAGCGCTTTTGAAGGACGCGTTGCCGCGTCCGCCTCTGCCGCCCGGCAAGATCACGCGCGTTTCGTTTTCTTCAAACATATCCGCCAGGACCCGACCTGTTTCGGCATCCTTGATAAGCGTACCGCGCGGCACGCGGATGACGACATCTTTGCCGCGCGCGCCTGTGCGCAGATTGCTCATCCCCGCCTCGCCGTTGGTCGCGGCAAAATGCTTCTGAAAATGGAAGTCCAGGAGAGTGCGCATCGACGGATCCGCCGTAAACACGACGTCGCCGCCGTTGCCGCCGTTGCCGCCGTCCGGTCCGCCCGCCTGCACATACTTCTCTCTATGGAAAGACAGTCCGCCGTTGCCGCCGTTGCCGCTTTTAATAAAGATTTTTACATAATCGATAAACATGATCTGCCCCTTACGCGTCTTTTTCGGGTGATGGCGCTTGATGATCCAACTGCGCGAAATACCGGCAGTCCTGAGAAAGCGGACACTGACCGCATTTGGGCTTGCGCGCATCGCAGCAACGCCGTCCATGCCACAGAATCAGATGGTGCGCTCTCAGCCACTTCTCCTCGGGAAAGCACTTTTGTAATTGCAGTTCGGTATGCAGTTCATCCTTTGCCGTGGCAAGCCCGATACGGTTGGCAACACGGAAAACGTGCGTATCCACGGCAATGGCAGGTATATCGAACGCGATCGCCGCTACTACATTGGCGGTTTTCCGCCCGACGCCGGGCAAACGCTGCAGCGCCTCCCAATCATGCGGCACCTGTCCGCCGTATTCGTCAACCAGCGCCCGTGAGGTCGCTAAAATGTTTTTGGCTTTATTGCGGTAAAACCCGCAGGAGAAAATTTTTTGCTCTAACGCTTCCTGTGAGAGCGTCAGCATTTTTTCCGGCGTGTTGAACTCAGCGAACAGCCCCTTTGTCACCTGATTGACGCGCTTGTCCGTGCACTGCGCCGACAGCATGACCGCCACTAACAATTCGTAATCGCTCCGAAATTCCAATTCCGTATCCGCGTCGGGATACAGGCTGTTCAAGGTTTGAAAAACGCGATCGATCTGTATCTGATCCATATATACTCCCGAGTATGATAAAATGCCGCTCGTTTGTTGCACGAGCGGCATCGCGTCACACATGATTATTTGTCGGCGGGTTTCTTTTTCTTGGTCAAAAGAATCACAACAACCGCAATCACGACCACCGCAACAACCGCACCGATAATGATGAACAGTGTAGTGTTGCCGCCAAGCGAGGAATTCCCCTCGTCGGTCGAAGCAGGCGTTTGATCGCCGGGAACAGGCGTGCCCTCCGTCGTTGAGCCGTTACTGATCTTATTGCCGGAAGCGTCATACTCGGTCACGGTCACAACGGGATCCTGTCCCGGAGCTTTTTCAGTCACCGTAATCGTGTAACTGTTGTCTTCTTTCGTCAAAATCTTGGTCGTGATGGCTTTGCCGTCCTCTTCTCTGTATTCGTCCGTTTCGATCGCGCCGAAGCCCGTCGCCGTACCCATCAGGTACTCACGGATCGCTTTGAGATAAGAGAACTCGAACTGATACGCTTTTTCAGCCTTGGTCGGGCACAGATACGCGCCGCCTGCGAAGTCATCCCACGCGTAGACCATCACCGCCGGAAATTCGGTGGGCTTATTGGTGGTTTCCACCGCTTTTTTCAGATGGTCGATCAGTTCAGCCGGCGTGGCAGCCGCCACCGAATCATCAGCCGCGGCGCTTCTTTCATAACGAACGGAATTTGTTTTATCGCTCGTGTATTTCTTCCCGCTTACGGAAATCGGGTTCGCGGCAAGCCCTGTCTTGTCAAAGCCGGTCACCACATTGGGCACGACCGTGGCGCCGTTTGCCCACGCCGCTTCCACCTTTGCAGTCATATTCGTATAGGCTTCGCCGCTCTTGCCGGAGCCTTCCGTCCAGGAGATCGCGTCAGCGCCCGCGCTGATCGCCGCGTCATAGCTCGGCGCGTTCAGCGCGACCACGTACATTTTTTCTACATCGTCATTGAGCTGGGTTTTGGGTGCAGTCTTTTTCTTGTCATTCAGACCGTCGGCAACTGCTTTTTTCAGCTTGGTGTTCGTCTTGTCAATCTGATCGGCAATACCGTCGTTCCATTCGATAAACACGACCGGGCGTCCGTCAGACGCGGTTAAATATCCTTTTACGGTCAGATAATTGGTGATGATAAGGTTGGCTTCCTTGCCAGCCTCGTAATCACCGGTCAGTACAAGCGCGAAATCAACTTTCTTGTCAAAGCCCTCTTCTTGTGTTGCCAGCGTGGCGTGCAGGCTCAGCTGGTTGTTCATGAAGACCAGCGGCGTGGTATTGTTGCCGCCGTCATAATAACGATACGCGATGAAATCAACGCCTGCCGCCGCGGCATAATTAATTTCCGTAATGAACGCCTGCTGTGCAAAGCGGTCAAAGAAAACCTTACCGTCCTTCGTATAAGCATAGAAAGGAACGCGATTGGTGCCGTCCACGATTTTGGCGAGTTCATCAGCGATGGAATAATCATAATCAGACGACCATTCATTGCCGCCCGCCACATAGCCGTAGCCGCTTTCGCCCTGCAGATAATACATACCGACGAGCGATTCCACCTTTTTGGTTTCTGCACCGATCGTCAGAACGGCATCGTTGTTTTCTTCCTCAGCCATGACCGCCATACTCAGGCATGAAACAGCGAGGCAAAGTACTAAAAGCAACCCCAAAACCTTTTTCATATATCTAACCTCCACAACTATTCTAAATTTATTATAGCGCAAACTGGGATAAAATGCAATATCTTTTTTTTATTTTAGTCATAGAAACTTCAATATATTCTTCATAAAAACTTTTCCAAGGCAACATATCGTTTGACAGAATTCCTGTTTTGTTTATAATGTATATATATACCTTATACTTTCTGAAAAAGAGTGCGGAGGGCAAGATCATGGATATGGAAAAAATCATTGCGCTATGCAAGGGGAAAGGCTTTATTTTCCCCGGTTCCGAACTGTACGGCGGACTGGCGAACACGTGGGATTACGGTCCCTTGGGCGTGGAACTCAAGAACAACGTAAAAAAAGCGTGGTGGCAGAAGTTCGTACAAGAGAGTCCCTATAATGTGGGCGTGGACTGCGCCATTTTAATGAACCCCGAAGTATGGGTGGCGTCCGGTCACGTCGGCGGATTTTCCGATCCGCTGATGGATTGCAAGGCGTGCCACGCGCGCTTCCGCGCTGACAAACTGATCGAGGATTTCAACCACGCAAACGGCACCGACACGGTGGC
>JAGCSD010000034.1 GCA_017964345.1 Clostridia bacterium | reverse complement strand
GGTTTCCGGCACGATAGCTGGCTGGGATGTGACTGACGCCAGCGTGAATACCGGCTCCGTGTAACGGAGCAGGTAATCAATGATATGCAGAATGCCTACGATGTTGTCGGCGGTTTCCTCAAACACGGGCAGGCGGGAATATCCGCTGGTACGGATCGTTTCAAGAATTTCCTCTTCGGACGCGTCTGCAGCGACCATTTCCATGGAACCGCGCGGCGTCATAACGTCGGCGGCGGTCATATGATCCAGTTCAAACACATTCATTATGGAGTCAAAATTATCCGCGTTCAGCGTACCTTCGTCGGCGCCGGCGTCGAGCATCACGACGATGTCTTCTTCCGAAACCGGCTTATCGTTTTCGTTCGGATCAATGCCGAGCAGGCGCAGAATGCCGTTGGTCGTTTTCGTCAACAGCCAGACGGCGGGCTTCAGCAGTTTGGTCAAAAAGGTGATGATGCCGCACACGGCGGAAGCCAGCTTTTCGCTGTATCGCATCGCCACGCGCTTGGGGACCAATTCGCCCAATACCAGCATACAGAAAGATAAGAGGATCGTGATCAGCACCACGGAAACGGTATTGATCGTGCCCGCGCTGGTTTGAGGCAAACGGAAAACATCAAGCAGCCACGCGGTCAGCCGCGCGGCAAAGTTATCGGCGGCAAAGGCGGAAGCTAAAAAGCCCGCGAGCGTGATACCGATTTGGATCGTGGATAAAAAGCCGGTGGGTTCGTCGATCATACGGAGCATTTTGGCGGCTTTTTTGTCGCCGTCCTCCGCGCGCGCTTTGACTTTCGTGCCGTTGAGCGAGATCACGGCGATCTCCGCGGCGGCAAAAAAGGCGTTCAGCACGATCAAAATGAATTGTAGGATCAGTTGTCTGCCAAGCTCAGGCATGACGCGCCACCTCCTTGAAAGCGGGTGTCATACCGGGCAAAGATGATGTGGACCTGTTCCGCGTGGAGCGGAAGAAGCAACTTCGGGGAAGCGGATCCGTTGTAACCAACTCCTTTTTTGATTTAGTAGAGCTATTGTACCACATTCCGGCGCGCGGCGCAAGCGTTTTTGAAAAAAAGTCCGCAAAACGGGTCGTTTCGCGATGAAAATACGGAAAAAGCGGGAAAAAAGCGGTTTTATGACGGGAACCACGTGTTTTCAGCGCCGCGCACCGAGGCGCGGCGACGTAAAAAGCGGGCGCCCGGCAAACGGGCGACCGCTGATTTTCCGCGTGTTCTTCTAAAACCCCAGATCCTCACCGCACAGGATCACTTTAATGCGTCCGGCGGGACGGCACAGGCGCGTCAGCACGATCTGCGCGCAAATGGAATCGGCTCCTTTGCAGTCGCCGCAAACACCGGTGGCGCGGCAGGGCGTTTGCAGAAGGAATCGCTGAGCGTTGAGCGGCGCGGCGGTGGAGCGCGCGCGGATAACGGCGTCCCGCAAGGTCGGCGCCGCCTTATTCAGCCCGGCAATGACGATCACTTGTTTCGGTCCGAAGCAGAGCGCCGCCACCCGGTTGCCCGTGCCGTCGATATTGACCAGCTCGCCGGTCTGACTGATCGCGTTGGCGCTCATCAGAAAGGTGTCGGCGGTCAGCATTTTTGCATACAGCGCCTGTCTGTCTTCCGGCAAAACCTTTTCACGGTCAAACAAAACATAGTCGCCGGCACGCAGAGCGTCGATCAATCCGCATTCGATAAGCGACATCCCGCCGCCCCAGGCAACGGACGAGCCGGGCGCGATCATTTCCAACGCTTTGGCGCAGGCGTCGGCACGGGTAGGACAGTAGCAGGCGTCAAAATGACGCGCGGACAGCGCTTTGACAAGGGTATTGCCGAGCAGCGCGTTACGCGATCCTTTTACATTCATGTTATTCACCTCCTCTGTATTGTAGCATGAAAACACAGAACATTCAAGCGCTATTTTCTTGCTGTTCTTCGGGAAATGTGATACAATAAGGAAAAGCGCGAAACGCGACTTGACGGAACGCCGCGAAACATGATAAGATAAAGAAAACGGAAGCGGGAGGGAAACCATGAAAAAGGTTTTGGCATTTGACTTCGGCGCGTCGAGCGGACGCGCTATTCTGGGAACGTACGAAAACGGAAAAATCGCGCTGGAGGAGATCCATCGCTTTTCCAACGATCCCGTGGAATGCAGCGGACACTTCTATTGGGACGTTCTGCGCCTGTTCCATGAAATCAAGCAGGGCATTCTGAAATGCTCCGCCGCCGGGCATAAGGATATTGAAGCCATCGGCATCGACACGTGGGGCGTGGATTTCGTTTTGATCGACAAGGACGGCGAAATCGTGACGAATCCCTATCATTACCGGGATTACACGGTCGAGAACATGGAGGAAACGCTCCGCCTGCTCGGCAAAGAGAACATTTATCAAAAAACGGGTATTCAATTTCTGCCTTTCAATACGCTGTGCCAACTGCATTATTTGGCAAAGCATAAGCCCGCGCTGTTAGAACGCGCCGAGCATCTGCTTTTGATGCCCGATTTCTTCAACTATCTGCTGACGGGAAGATGCGCGGCGGAATATTCCAACGTGTCAACGACACAACTGCTCAACCCGAACGAGGGAAATTGGGACTTCTCGCTGATCGACAAGCTCGGCGTCAAACGGGAACTGATTGAAAAGATCACGGATCCCGGCACGGTGCTGGGAACGCTGCGCCCCGCGCTCGCCGAGGAGCTGCAAATGCCCGAAGTGCCGGTGGTCTGCGTTGCGTCGCACGATACCGGATCGGCGGTGGCGTCGGTGCCGTTTGAAGATCCCGACCGCAGCCTGTACATCAGCTGCGGCACCTGGAGCCTGATGGGTACGGAACTTCCGAAACCCATTATCAACGAAACCGCCATGAAATACAACTTCACCAACGAATGCGTCGTCAACCGCACCACACGTTTTTTGAGCAACATTATGGGACTGTGGCTCATTCAGGAGAGCCGGCGGCAGTGGAAACGTGAAAATAAGGATTATTCCTTCAACGATATGGAAAGCGCCGCCAAAGCATCCAAACCGTTTAAGTCGTTTATCAATCCCGATTTTGCGGGCTTCACGCCTCCGGGTGATATGCCGGGGCGCATCCGTCAGTTTAACCGTGAAAAAGGCTTGCCCGTGCCGGAAACGATGGGCGAAGTCGTACTCTGCATCTATCAGAGCCTCGCGCTCAAATACCGCTATGTGACCGAATCCATGGAAGCGATGATGGGCAGAAAAATCGATACCATCCACATGGTCGGCGGCGGTATCAAAGATCAATTCTTGTGCCAGATGACCGCCGACGCGACCGGTCGGCGCGTAGTGGCCGGTCCGGTAGAAGCCACGGCAATGGGCAATATCGCGGTGCAGTTGATGGCGCTGGGCGAGATCGAGGGTCTGTCAGGCATCCGCAAGACCGTCATGGCGTCCGCCGATACCAAGGAATATATGCCCTCCGGCGCGCCCGGCTGGGAAGAAGCGTACCGGACATTCAAGAAAGTTTGTCTGGCGTAATAAATAACGCAAGCGCCGGCAGCAAAACGGGTCATGGTCCAACGCCGTCGTGATCGAGCTGTTCGCGCTTAACCAAACGCCACAGAAATAAGATAGGAAAACCGCGAAAATAAATATAAAGTGCACAGATGAGCATATATAAATTCTTGAAAACCGGGGGAAACTTCCCGGTTTTAGTCTGTACGGCGGTGCGGAAATGCAATGTAATAGCAGTATCCGCAAAAACAGGGAGAAGAGAAACATGAAAAGACTCAAAAGCATATCGGCGGTTCTGTCGGCGCTTTTTCTGATCGGCTGTACGCCGGGCGCACCGGGTTGAAAGTCCCCCTTCGGCTGCTGTTGCCGGACGGTTATTTGGAAACGAGTATCTGCTATTTTATTATGGTGTTGTCCGGCGGCGTGCTGCAGCCGGTGACATTCCCGCTCTTCCGAAAAATCAGAGCCGAAAAGACACGGCAGGCGGACGCCGCCCGATTGCCTGACGCTCTGCGCCGAGATCGTTGATCGGTGAGGTCTGCCGCGTCTGCGAAAGGACGCTGGACGGCGGCGATATCGGCATAACGAAAAAGCTCGTCAGCCGCGGGGCAACGGAATTTTACTGCGTGGATTGCCTAGCCGCGCGTTTTCGCGTCACCCCCGAAGACATACGGGAAAAATCCGCCGATTTAAGGAGCAGGGCTGTACGCTGTTTTCTTGAACGAGAAAAAGCTTCCTGAAAACGGAACAGGAAAAACGCACGAATCTTCAAACGGTTCGTGCGTTTTCTTTCGCGCCTGCTATTACGTGCGGGACTGCACCGTCAAACGGAAAAACAAAGCATAAAACTTGCCACGATCTTCTAAATTTCGAACAAGGAAAAGAAGAAGGAAAGACGAATATGCGTATAGGGAGATGATGCGTATGACACGAATCAAAATCAACGGCGAGCTGGATCATCACAGCGCGGAAACGGTGCGCAAATACCTCGACCGTGCGATCCTCAAAAGCGGAGATCATGACATTTTGCTTGATTTAACGGAATTGACGTTTATGGATTCCAGCGGCGTGGGCGTTCTTTTGGGACGGTATAAGCTGTTCGCCGCGCGGCATCTGTTTTTGACCGGCGCCAACGAGGAAATCGATCGGCTGATCCGCCTTTCCGGCTTATATACGGTCATGCCGCAGTGGAAGGAGGAAGCGGTATGAAGCAGTCCGCTACGGTTGTGTTCGAGTCGTATTCGGTCAACGAGGGGTTTGCACGGCTCTGCGCGGCGGCGTTTTTGGCGCCGTTTAACCCCACGGTCAGGGAATTGGAGGACGTCAAAACCGCCGTCAGCGAGGCGGTGACGAATGCAATTGTTCACGGCTATCCCGACCGTGTGGGGCAGATCGAAATGCGTCTGCGCGCCAGCGATAAGCTTGTGACGGTGGAAATCATGGACGACGGCGTGGGGATTGACGACGTGGAGGCGGCGCGCCGTCCGTTTTTCACCACCTGCGCCGACGGCACGCGCTCCGGCATGGGCTTTTTGGTGATGGAAAGCTTTATGGACGAGGTACGTGTGGTTTCGGCGCCGGACGAGGGCACGCGCGTAGTGATGAAAAAGAAGCTGGAGAGCAAGCCGTGAAATGGGACCCCGCGCAGACGCGAGCGCTGATCGCACGCTCTCAGGAGGGCGACAAAGCGGCCCGCGAAGCCTTGGCGGAAGAGAATGAACCGCTGGTAAAATCCATTGTGCGCAGATTCTCCGGACGCGGGGCGGAGAAAGACGATCTCTTGCAGCTCGGGCGCGTGGGACTTTTGAAGGCAATCGCGCATTTTGATCTTTCGCAGAACGTGCGTTTTTCCACCTATGCCGTTCCGATGATCTGCGGTGAGATCAAGCGGTTCCTGCGCGACGACGGACCGGTGAAGATGCCGCGTTCCTTAAAAGAAAAACAGCGCGCGTTCGCGCGCGCGCAGCAAACCTTGTGCGCGTCGCTGGGACGGGAAGCGGGTATTGCGGAAATCGCGGACTATATGCAAATTTCTTTAGAAGAAGCCGTGACCGTCTTGGAAAGCATGAGTCCGTGCGATTCTCTTGACCGTCCCGTGTTTGAGGACGGTACGGCGTCCGCCGTGGATTTTTTGGAAGATCCCGCGCGGCGCGCGTCGGTCGCCGACCGCTTGGCTTTGCGGCAATGCCTCGCGCAGTTGGAGGACCGCGAACGCAAGGTGATCCTTCTGCGCTATGTCAAGCATTTCACACAGGCGCGCATCGCGGGAATACTCGGGCTTTCGCAGGTACAGATTTCCCGCATCGAAAGCCGCACGTTGGAAAAATTAAGGCGCAAAATGGGATAAGGCGCGAGAGCGGGGATATGCCAGAATTCCGTTTAAAAAACTCGATAAGAAGAAAACAAACGCGGCAAAGCTGAAGGACAGATAAGAAAACAATGAAAAACCGACTGTGAGGAGAATAGTCCATATTCCAGTCGGTTTTGCTGTATATCATGACAAGTGTGAAATAAGCGTCAAATCGATAAAACAGGTTTTTTAATGTGTAGCAGGAACTCGCAATTCTCGCAGAACTCCAATCGATGCGAAGCGCCTCATAACGTTCCGTCGGAATCCATAACTTCGCCGCGAGTCCTTGCGAACACGTGGTAAAAGTATTTGTTTTCGTTTTTTCTCCGTAAAAAAATCAAAGAAAGAGGAACCGAAGAATCGCTTCGCGCTTGTTGACGTATGGCTGAATCCATGTTATACTGAAACAAAGAAAGGAGGCTGAAAAGCGATGACGTCAGAAGAAAGAAAACAGCAGATCATGGAACAGATACAGCAAGCCGGCAGTGTGCGCGTAACCGATTTGAGCACTCAGTTTCGTGTGTCCGAAGTCACGATTCGCAACGATCTGCAGGATTTAGAAAGCAAAGGCTTGCTTACACGTGTTCACGGCGGCGCCATACACTCCTACAAGCCGTATTTCAGTATGAACCTGAGCCAAAGGCTTGAAACGAACCATTCCGAGAAAGTGCAGATTGCAGAACGCATAGCATCTATGATACGTCCCAACGATACGGTGATGCTCAATTCCGGCACCACTACTTTACTTGCTTTTCGCAAGTTTCCCGCAGAATATAATCTGAATATCGTCACCAATTCCGTTTCCATTGCGCTGGAAGCGTCCAGCAATCTCAATTATAATGTGGTATTGATCGGCGGATCGGTGAATACGAAATACCAGTTCACCTACGGTATCGATGCAACGGAACAAATCCGCAAATACCGGGCGGACAAGCTGATCCTCTCGGTGGACGGCATTGACACGGAAAACGGATTTTCTACTTATTATGACAAGGAGGCGGCAATCGATCAGGCAATGATTGAACGCGCACACACCTGCATCGTGGCGGCGGATAAAACCAAATTCATGCGCACCGCTTTTGTTCGGATCGCTCCGCTCACGGTGGCGGATCGCATTGTGACAACAGAAAAAACCGATACATCTATGCTGGAGGAACTGGCGGCATTGGGAATCGAGATCGTGTTGTGATGCAACAGGATGCGCGCTCGGCGGCGCTGATCGGACAGGAACAGCTGCAAACGCTTTCTCATGCGCGCGTAGCGTTATTCGGACTGGGCGGCGTGGGCGGTTTTGCCGCCGAGGCTTTGGTGCGCTCGGGAATCGGAGAATTGGCGCTGATCGATCACGATACGGTCAGCCTGTCCAATATGAACCGGCAGATTCTTGCTTCGCACGACACATTGGGAATGCCTAAAGTCGAGGTGGCGCAGGCACGCTTAAAAGCCATTCGCCCCACGGTTTTGCTTCATCTTTATAATTTGTTTTTTACTGCGGATACCCCGTTCGATTTTGCCGCTTACGATTACATTGTTGACGCGGTTGATACGGTCAGTACCAAAATAGCGTTGATCGAACGGGCGCAAAACGCACACACGCCCATCATTTCCTGTATGGGTACTGGCAACAAACTGGATCCGACGCGTTTGGAGGTCGCAGATCTGGCGCAAACGACCGTTTGCCCGCTGGCGCGCGTTATGCGGCACGAGGCGCGCAAACGAGGAATCGAACACGTCAAAGTCGTGTATTCCCGCGAAGAACTGGTCACGGTCGTTTGTGACGACGCGCACGGACGCCATGCACCGGGCAGTATGATTTTCGTGCCCGCCACGGCGGGGCTTCTGCTCGCTCGCGTGGTTGGCCAAGACTTGTCGATGAAAACCGTCCGTTGATCGGACGATTTTTTGATATGCGG
>JAGCSD010000033.1 GCA_017964345.1 Clostridia bacterium | reverse complement strand
TTCCGCGTTCTCGGGCAGGGTAAAGAATTCTTTCAAGAGATCGCTGATCTCCTGCGCGCTCATCGTGCCGCGCACGCGGGCGAAATAGAGGGCGAGGACGTAGAGAACGGTCAACTGCGAAACGTATGCTTTGGTGGAGGCCACGGCGATTTCGGGACCGGCGCAGGTGTGGCAGACGAAGTCCGCCTCCCGCGCGATGGTACTGCCTACCACATTGCAGACCGCCAGCACCTTGGCGCCGCGCTTTTGAGCCAACCGCATGGCGGCAATGGTGTCCGCCGTTTCGCCGGATTGGCTGATGACGATCACCAGTTCGTCCTTTTCGATCAACGGATCGCGATAGCGGTATTCCGAAGCGATGTCCGTCGCGGCGCGCAGACGTACAAAGCGTTCGAGCAGATACTGTCCCACCATACCCGCGTGATACGCCGTTCCGCATCCGATCAGCGTAACACTGCCGACGTTTTGCGCTATTTCCTCCGGCAGAGGCAGGTTCGCGGGGCTAAGGAGCCCGTCCTTTTCTTCGGTGTAGGGGGACAATGTGTCATGGATCACGGCGGGTTGTTCGCGGATCTCTTTCATCATAAAATGACGGTAACCGCCCTTTTCCGCGGCTTTGACGTCCCAGGTGATCTCGGTTGCCTGCTTTTTGATCCTGCCGCCCAGCAGGTCGCAGAAGGATACGCCGGTTGCGCTCAATACGGCGATCTCCTCGCTTTCAAGCATATATACGGTGCGCGTATAGGGCAAAATGGCGGGAATATCGCTTGCCAGAAAACAGCCTTCCTTGCTTTCACCCACGATCAGCGGACTGTCTTTGCGCAGACAAAAGATCTGCCCGGGGTAGTCGACGCAGAGAATACCGAGCGCGAAACTGCCTTTCAACTGCCCGACCGTGTGACGGATCGCTTCTATCATGTCGCCCCGGTAGGCGCGGCTGAGCAGCTGTACCACGACCTCGGTGTCCGTTTCGGAGGCAAAATGTACGCCCTGTTTGATGAGCATGGCTTTTAAGGAACGATAATTCTCGATAATGCCGTTATGGACCAGTACGATGCGTCCGCTTTCGTCCGCGTGCGGATGGGCGTTGACGTCCGACGGTTCGCCGTGCGTTGCCCACCGTGTATGCCCGATACCGGTCGTTCCTGTCGGCGGCGTCGCGCTGACTAAGGCGCGCAGGTTTTCCAGCCTGCCCTTTGCTTTCTGTACGCTGAGGGAGGCGCCGTTCATCACGGCGATGCCTGCCGAATCATACCCTCGATACTCCAGTCTTGCCAGTCCCTCCAGCAGAATGTCCGCCGCGGGCTGATTTCCCGTAAATCCGATAATACCACACATAGTGATTCTCCTTTGCAAGAAATCGTCTATTTAATTATATGCGGAAATTTTTTTTTGTACATTCCTTTTTTAAAACGGCTGAAAATGAAACAAGTTGTATAGTTTGCTTGCGCGGAACTTCAAAAGTTGTATACTTTTTTTGCAGCGGTATACGGCGACCCGCGGACGGCGCGCCGCTATATTTTTTATACGTCGAAAAGTCGATTTTCCCCTTGATAAATCCGGGGATTTCCTATATAATAGTGATAAGAATCTGAATGAGAACGGGGAAAGAGCATGGCGTATGTGGCGTTATACCGGACGTTCCGTCCGCAAAAATTTGATGAATTAGTCGGGCAGGACGCCATTGTGCGCACGTTGAAGCATCAGCTTGCGAGCGGTCGCGTTGCGCACGCGTATCTGTTCGCCGGTCCGCGCGGAACGGGCAAAACCAGCACCGCCAAGCTGTTCGCCCGGGCGATCAACTGCGCGCATCCGCTTGACGGCGATCCCTGCGGACAGTGCGACGCGTGCCTCGCCGCGCAGGCGGACGATACCATGGATATTATCGAGATCGACGCCGCGTCCAACAACGGTGTGGACAATATCCGCGATATTCGGGATAAAGTCGTCTTTGCGCCCGCGCAGGGGAAATATAAGGTCTACATCATCGACGAAGTCCATATGCTTTCCGGCGGCGCGTTCAACGCCCTGCTCAAGACGCTGGAAGAACCGCCGGCGCACGTCGTGTTCATTTTGGCGACAACCGAGATCCATAAACTGCCCGCTACCATTTTGAGCCGTTGTCAGCGGTTTGATTTTCATTTGATCCCTGCCGAAACGATCGCCCGGCGGCTCAAGGACGTGCTCGGCGAGGTCGGCGCGCAGGTGGACGACGAGGCGATAGAATTGATTGCCAAAAGTGCGCAGGGGGGAATGCGCGATGCGCTGTCGCTGGCGGACGTGTGTTTGTCCTATTGCGGCGACCGCGTGACGCTGGAGGACGCCCGGCGCGTTTTAGGCGTGCCGGACCGTCGGTTTTTGTTTGCTTTTACCGACGCGCTTCTTGCCTCCGACGCGCGCGAGGCGCTGACGCTTTGCCGCGCGCACGAAGACGAGGGAAATGATGTGGGCGGGTTTGTACTGGACGAACTGGCTCATCTGCGCGACCTGCTTCTGTGCGTGTTCGCGCCGGCGTGCGCGCAGCTTCAGGATCTGACGCGTGACGCGCAGGAAAAGCTGAAGGAACAGGCGGCGCGCGCGGACGTACAGCGTTTACTGCGCGCTCTGGAGATTTTTTCGCGGGTGGAAAGCGAATTAAAAGCGCATACCCGTCCGGATATTGAGCTGGAAACCGCCGCCGTGCGTATCTGCACGCCGGAGGCGGAAGCGGATTTTTCGGCGCTTGCCGACCGTGTGGCGGTGCTGGAGCAAGCGCGGCGCGCGGAACCGGAACAAAGCGTAAAGCCGAACAAGCGGGAAGCGGACGAGGGAACGGCGAAGACGGGCGCATCCGTACCGTCCGCGCCGCCGTGGGAGGAAGCGCCGGCGCCGCGGGAGAATACGGCGGTACCGGAGGAGAAAAAGCAGGACGCTCCACCGAACAGGGCGCCGGAAAAACCGGGCGGAGCGGCGGACGCGCCGGCACTGTGGGCACAGCTGCTTGCGCGCGTCAAAGCGGGCGATCTGCCGCTTTATATGATGATCCGCCATTTGGACGGCGCGGCAAGCGGCGAAGTTTTTACCGTATATATTCCCGAAACGGCGAAAAATAAAGAAGAACTCATCCGCAAAAACGCGTCCGCGCTGGCGGAGCATCTGAAAGCGGTCAGC
>JAGCSD010000032.1 GCA_017964345.1 Clostridia bacterium | reverse complement strand
TTCCCGCAAAACGCTGGCGCGTGACGTGGCGTTTTTTTCCGCCGACGCCGTGACCGATCCGGAAAAAGGCGTGGTTTACAGCGTGCGCACGGGCGAGGACGCCTATTCGTTCTACTATGTGCGCGCGGACGGGAGTGCCGTGCGGCTGATGCGCCGGGCGCCCGCGCAGGCGCTTACCGGCATCGCGCTGGACAGCCGGCGAGAGATCGGCTATCTGCTCGCACCGGGCGCGCTGCGCCGTGATACCGCCCTCTACCGCGTGCGGCTCACGCGTGACAGCGTGGATGCGGTGCGGCTGATGACGGGCGATCTGTCGGACCTCGTGTATTATGAAGAAACCGATACCGCGTTATGCTTGAAGGATGCCGCGCAGTCCGGCGGACAGCTTGTGCGTGCGAAAGAGGCGGGCGCGGAAACGCTTGGCGATTGCGCCGCGCTTGACGGTCGGGCACTCAGCGTTGCCTCCCGGGACGATATTCTTTTTATGACGGACATGACCGAGCAGAGAACCGGCGCGCTGGAGATCCTCCGTTCCGGCGGAACAATGCGTATCGCGCGGGATGTTCCCGACGGCGAGCTGCTTGCCCCGGTCGCCTGTCACGGTTTTACCGCTCTTTATTTTCTAGCGGCGGACAACGAAAACGCCTATACCTTATATTATTATACCGAAGGACAATCTGTTCCGCTTGCCGAGCGTGTGCAGGGGCTTGCGGCGCTGTATGAAACGGATCTGACGCCCTGACGGACGCGAAAAAAATTTTGCGCTTCCGCGCAACTTTCCCTTGACAAAGCCGCGCCGTATGGAGTATAATAAACGCGCACGAAAGAGATCCGTGCTTTTCGGAGGCATAGCTCAGTTGGCTAGAGTATTCGCTTGACGTGCGAAAGGTCCCGGGTTCGAGCCCCCGTGCCTCCACCAAAACGAAAATCCTGTCGCATCAGCGGCAGGATTTTCTAAATGAATACTGAAAATTTAAGACTGAAAAAACAAATAATCGGTTGCGGTAATCGGAGTCGGTTCGGTTCGGTATAACAGACTTCTGTAATAAGCTGTGGGAGTTCGAATCCGTCTGTCAAAATTGCAGATGCATCCTTTGCGCGCCCGCTTAATGATATGAAGGAAACGGGTGTTCTATCATTGAAAAATCCGCATTTTTATGCTATACTGAACAAAAAAGCGAAAATCGGGGTTTTAGGAAACAATTATGCATTTCGGTTTTTCTTATGTGGGTTTGATATTCCTCTTGATGTTGTTTGTTCCGAACCTGTTCTGGATGAAAAACAAACCGACAGACTATGAAAAATACTCGCATCACGAAAACAAGGTGCTGCTGCTCCTTGAACGTGTCGGCGAAATTTCAGTTACGTGTCTGATTTTAATATTCAGCGATTTCAATTTACAAGGAATCGGCTTGCGGCTTTTGTGGCCGACGGCGGCGTTCGTCTGCATGATTCTTTATGAATGTTATTGGATTCGCTATTTCAGAAGCGAAAAAACCATGAAAGATTTTTACAGTCATTATCTCGGCGTACCGGTCGCCGGTGCGACGCTGCCCGTTATCGCCATCCTGCTCCTGGCGGTTTACGGAAAAAATCCGTTTCTTTTTGCGGCGGGAATCCTTCTCGGTATAGGACATATCGGCATTCACCTTGCACACAGAAAAGAGATCATGACAAAAGATAAACAGTAAATGCCCATATCCTTTAGAAGCTTTTAAACATACAAAGCCCCGCGTGCGCGGGGCTTTTTGTATAGATGTCGCCTACACAGATTGCTAAAAGAGTGCGTCTGCTTTCATATTGGGCGAAATCAAAATCATTTATTCGGTAAATATCTCTTTAATGGCTTCCAAATATCCGTATCCGTTTACCGAATCCGGTTCCAAGTATCCGCCTTCCGTCCACTCGTTCCAGGCATACAGGGTGACAATCTTATTCTTCTGTTTTGTATCGTCCATATGCCGTTTGGCGGCGATTAAGGCTCTGCGGAATTCCGCCGGCGTATTGTTGTGGATAATGGAGGAGAAGTACGGCTGCCACAGGATCTCGACCTCTCCGGTCAGGGTATGGTACATCAGCGGACCGCCGTCTTCATAGACCATGTTGGCGGGGCAGCGGGGCGACGGATCCCATCCCATGGATACGTGGGTATAATACGGAACGTCGTAGCTGTCCTCAATTTTAAGCATTTCGTTATAGGCACTTTCCGCCCAGTCGCTGTAATCGCCATAGGGCCACGCCGGAACGGTGTTGTGCGCCCAAACGTAACTGGTGATCGCGTCGATCCCCAACTCACGCACGAGGTCCTGCGCGGTATAGGTATCTTCATACAGATTCTGTAAACCCCATTCGACCGCGACAAGATGAAGCTTGAGTCCTTTGTCCGTCGCTTTTTTCCTGAAAAGGTCCATCAGCTCTTTCGCCTTGGACATGCCGCCCCAGGCGGGGATCATTTTACCGAATTCATAAACCGAGAAATAGCATCCGCCGTCCACTTTCCAGTAATTCGGCTGCGAAAAGTATTTTTCGATCACATAATCAAACATATCGACCGTCTGCTCATAGGTCATCTCGGGACCGCAAAGCATCATGCCGAACTTCATTTTCATTTTGTTGGGCGCTTGAATGAACTGGTCGATCACGTCGTTGTTGGGCGAGATAAAATGCCAGTCAAAGATAAAGGCGTCGATGCCGTAGGAAGAAGCGGTGTCGATCTGGCGTTCGACGTTTTCCATTTTGGAATCGTCCAAATACCCCCACAAAGGATATTTAGGCTGCTGATGACCGGGAAATCTCGGGATCGCCTGCTTTAAGTATTCCCATTCCGTCCAGCCTTTTCCCCGTTTTTTGTCATTATTCTCTGTCGGGTGCCAGTTCGACCAGTGATAACATGCTACTTCATAGTCTTTTGCCATTTTCATTCTCCTTTATTCTTTTGCTCCGCGATCTGCGGAACCATCAATCCTGCCAAAGCATTCCAGTTCATAAAGCCGGGAATAATGTTACTCTCTCCCGTTTCCGGGTTGTAGTATTCGTGCAGAACGCCGTTCTTTTCGATATCGCGGCAGAGCGTTCCCAACAGGTTTTCGCAAACGCGTTTTGCTTCTTCCATATAGCCGTAATTCACAAGCCCTTTGAAGAGAATATATGTGGAAACGATCCATATCGGTCCCTGCCAGTTAGACGGATTGGAGATTTCGATTGTCTTGTACACCGGTTCGTTTTTCGCCAGCGTACGCAGACCGTAATCGGACCAGAATTCGTTTGGATTCAGCAAATGCTCTTGTACCAAACGGTCTGCGTATTCCTTAGGCGCAATACGGGCGTACATGGGAATAAAGCAGGTCCACGTTCTGAATTTCAGCGGTACGTCCCAGCCGACCTCCTGCGTTGCCGTCCGCTGGTTTTGCGAAAGCATATCCAAATGATAATACGCGCCGTCGATCGGATCCCACATGTGCTCGTTGATCGCCTGTGCCAATTTTTCTTTCTTTTGCAAAAAACAGGTTTCCCCGTCGGCATCTCCGCAAACGTCGGCTAATTGCGCCATCGCCTCAAGCTCCAAGACCATAAAGCAGTTCAGTTCGACGGCGGCGGAAGAATTGAGCGGTCTGCCGTAGACTGCCGGATGATTGTCCGTACCCGATCCGCGCATACTCCTCCACACAAATAAGCCGTGTTGTTTTTTCTGGGTGTTCTCCCAGTGTTCGATATGCTTCACCAGTTTAGGATAAATACGTTTGACGAACTGTGCGTTACGGTTTTTCCTGTATCCCAGCATGGCCATCTGCGCCAAAACCGGTTTCGCGGAATTGAAATCGCAGTCTTCCCCGCGCTGTTTGATATTAAACATCGGCAGAGCGTTCGACTTGCTGTCATCCGCATAGATCACATACGGAATGGAACCGTCTTCTCTTGCGTACTCGCAAAAATTCAGCAAACACCCCTCTATATACTCGCCGATATCATCGTACACATCGTACAGCGCCTTTGCGCAGAAAAAAGAATCCCAGTCCCATAACTGACCGTCGTAGGCGGCGGCGGGATCCAAAAACTTATACTTCAAATTGCCCGTCGGCTGTTTCAGCGAAGATTTCCAGTTTTTCTTTATGAATTCCGAGATCTCGCCGTGTAATTCCATTAAATCGCTCATGTTTATCCTTTCTCCTCGCGCCGCAAAACAAATATTCTATGAATTCCGAATGCATCTTTCTCTATATTTAAGAGGGGAAATATCATACCTTTTGATAAAGCGTTTCACAAAATGCGACGAATCGTAAAAGCCTGCTTCCATGGCGATCTCGCCTATTGCCAGATCGGTATATTGAAGCATATATTTTGCTCTTTCCAAGCGGTATTCCGTCAGATATTTTTGCGGAGTCGTTCCTAAACACTCCTTAAAGATTTTATACAAGTACGTCCTGTCTATTCCGACGTATTTCGCCATATCCGTTACGCTGATATCCTGCAGGTCGCTGCTTTCCACATATAAAACGGCACGCCGGATATAATGCTCGGAAATGTATTTGGCTTTTGTATGAACGGAATGACTTTCTATCAGTTTGCTCATTACGACCAGAAAATAGCCCGTAGCTTCATATCCGTATGCTTTGGTGTTGCTGCACGCATTATACATGGCATATAGATTTTTCTGTATTTCGTCTGAAATTTCAAAAGAAAACACCACGTTCTCTTCATCCAAACCCGCATAATACACGATGTTTTTATCATCTATGCCGCAAAAATCCGCATAGATGTATTCCCACGGTTCTTTCTCATCGGCTTGATAATAAACGGTATGATTGGGGAATATAATAAAACCCTGACCGCGCTCAACAGGATACGCTTTTCCGTTTACATAGTAGGTCCCTTTCCCTTCTAAGACAAAGTGAATGGAATACACTCTATGAATCGTCGGCGCCGTACGATGCCCTGCCTCGCATTTTGTCAGTCCGCTTAGAACGACGCTAAGACTTTGACCGATCTCTTTATTGACATAGTGACGTTCTCCCGAATATCCCATCAGACGGACTCTCCTAACTGGAAGTTTGTTTCTTTTAGAAGCAACCAATCAGAATAATAGAAATAAATCCGAATACTATTCCGAGCTTTTGACTGACAGATAGTTTTTCTTTGAAAAACAACACGCCGAGAATGGAGGAAGCAAAGATCAGACACCCGTTGCTCACGGGGAACAAAATCACGCCCGGCAGCGCGCCTGCAAGGAAGACGTTAAGCCTGTTGTACACGCAACTGACAACGCCGCAAGCGCCGACAAACGAAAAATTACGGACGCTGATTTTCGGAGCCGGCTTTTTGAACGCTTTGTTTAAGCCGAATCCGACAACGGTCAACACAACGGCAGAGGTGATCGACGCAACGAGCATCATGGAGTCGATTTCCTCTTTCGCGCTTGAAGACTGAAACAGCTTGTTGATCACGCCGATCATACCGCCGGTGCAGAAGAACAGAAAGGCGTAAATCTTCCATTGTGTCGTCAGCTTCATACCGCTTTTTTTCGGATTAATGCACATATAAATGGATGCGATCATAAGGCACATACCGATAATCTGTATAACGCCCATAGATTCTTTGTTATATATGGTCGAAAAAATCGTTGCGATAATAAAGCCGCAGGATCCGATCAGCGCGGATAAGGAAACCGGTCCGGATACGAAACTCTGGCACTTGAACAGAAGGAACATACTCAGGTTCAATCCGTACAGAACGCCGTAAAATGTCGCTGTGGAGGTGGGAAAAAACCAACCTTTGTTCGAGATCAACCCCCAAATGAATATGATTGCCACCCATATGACCGATATACCGGCGTTAAATACGAGTGAATCTCCCACATTGTTAACGTCTCTGTTTTGAAACTTCCGCAAAAAGAAGTTATTGGCAACCGCAAAAGAAACGGCAATAGCTAAAACAGCATACTCCATACTTGATCGCCTTACTTTCTTGCGTTTTTGATCGTTTCCATAACTTTTTCCCAGCGTGCTTTATGGTCGTCGTCAAAAATAATGGGTTCAAAGCCAAGAGAAAGGTACAATTTGATCGCCGGAATTCGGGCGTCGTCCGTTGAAAGAACGGTGCTCTTATACCCTCTTGCCGCAAGCGAATGAAGCGCCGCCAGAACAATCAATTTTCCGGCGCCGAGTCCGCGTGACTTCGGGCTGACGCCCACCATACGCAGCCACCCTTCGCCCGGGAACGTATCTTTTTCAACGGCAGTCGTCGTGGCGATCTCTTCACCGTCTTTTTTCAGGTAAAGCACGTACTCCGGCTTATAACCGCCGCCGTTGACGATACAATCGTTGAAAGAAAAATGCATTTCAAAGACGTCTTCGATCAGTTTTTCCCACGCCGCCTCGAGTCCGTCTTCATGGGTATGCAGCGCCACGCCCGCAGGAAGCGCAAGCGGCGGAAGCTGATCCATATTGGTTCTTCTCATGTGTAATTGTTTATAGGTCATTTATAATCCTCCTCATTCACAAATCTATCGGGTGATAACACTTCAAGTTCTGCCGGCGGTTCGCCGAAATCCGGAATGTCCAGCACGACGCCGCCCTGCATCGCGCTCTTGTGCGCGACCAGTCCGGGCAGATTGTACTTTGCCGCCTGCCACGCGTTCGTGGGGGACAGTTTGCCCGTGACAAACGCTTGACAGAAATCGTCCACCATAAAGCCGTGGGTGCCGCCGTGTCCGGTGATCAAGCCGTCAAATTCTCCGGGAAGACGGGCAACTTCCTGGATCGGTGCGGACGTATCCTGCCATTTGCCGTTGAGCGCCAGGTTCATAAAGCCGTCGGCGCCCTTGTTGGCGGTAATCTCTTTGGGATTCAAAAGATTGCTCAGGTCTTCGTACGAAACGCTTCCCTTTTCGTCCATCTTGATGAGCGAATGCTGCATAAGCGAGCATTCATACGAACCTTCCGTGCAGTAGAATTTGGAAATGTACGTTTCCGGATGACGCCAGGCAACGCGGCGGTTTTCGCTAATGCGAATGACGGCGCCGGTATCCAGCTTAATCAGCATGGAACAGTTGGAGAACGGATTATCCCAGTAGTTCATGCCCTTGCCGAAGATATCGGGATCGATCTTATCTTCGTAGCCGAATCCGACGACCTTGACCGCTTTTCCTTTCACGGCGGAAAGCACCATCGACGTGGAATGCGTCGGGTAGAAGAACGGCGGCAGACCCGCCATCTTCTTCCACTGATCGCCCTCGGTATATTGGAAGACGTTATACAACCGCTTCATATCGTGATTGTACTGCGCTTCACCGTAAACGAATTCGCCCATATCGCCCGTCGCGTATTTTTTGCGGCAGTAGATGGACGCCGGACGGTAGATGCCGGTTTCGCCCATCATATAGGTCAGACCGGTTTCTTTGACGAGCCGTACGATCTCCAAAATGTCGTTGATATCCAGCGCCATCGGTACGGCGGAATACACGTTCTTTCCGGCTTTGAGCGCCGCGATCGCCATCGGTCCGTGCAGATCGCGCTGGGTAAAGATCGCCACGGCGTTGATCTCGCTGGACGCGATCGCCTCGTCAAAGGAATCAAAGATACGATCCGCTCCGTATTCTTCCTTGAATTGTTTCGCTCTCTCGGGGAATTTGTCGCATACCGCGACAAATTCCACCGCCGGATGTGCCTTGAACAGAGGCACGAAGTATCGGCAGAACTGTCCGCAGCCGATAAAAGCAATTCTGATCTTTTTCATATCGGCTATTGAAGACGGATATTATTCTTCTGCATTCCAGTCTGTCGGAGCGTCTCCGAAATCGGGAACATCCAATAATTCTCCGCCGCGGCAAACCGATTCGTGCGCTACGATTCCGGGAATGGTAAATCTGGCGGCAGCCCAGGCGTTGACCGGCGGCAATTTGTTCTCGTGGACCGCCGTGCAGAAGTCGTCTACCAGGAACCGGTGTGAATTCATGTGTCCGCTTTCAATATCCATAAACTCTTTCGGCAGGTGCGGGCGATCCGCGAGCAGATCGCTTTGAACCGGAGACGGATCGGTCCACTGCCATTTGTGATTGGCAACTTCCTGATAGAAGTTTTCCGTTCCTCTCGCCTCGGTCATGGCGGTCGGGTTCACTTCGTCGCTGACGTCTTTCAGCGTAACGCCTTTTTCGGCGAGATGCGTCACGAAATGCTGCGCGTTGTTGAACTGATAGCATCCTTTCGTTCCGTAAAACGCCGAAACGTAGGAACTGGGCGCCTTATAGCCGATTCGGCGGCATTCGTTGATGCGGATCGTACCTCCGCGAGAAAGCTGCATCAGCGAGAACTCGTTGGAATACAGGTTATCCCACGGGTTTTTGCCGACTTCAAAATAAGTGTCTTCCTCGGTATCTCTGTAACCCACTGCCGAAACCTTCACCACGTGGTCGCCGATCGCGTTGACAAGCATCGCGGTGGAATGCGTTGCGTAATAGAACGGCGGGACCGCCATGTTCTGCGGCTCGGCTTTGCTGGTTGCCGGGAAATGTTCCAGATCGTGATGATACTGGGACTCTCCGTACACGAACTTGCCGAACGTGCCTTTCTCATATTCTTTTTTGCAGTACAGCGAGCAGGGATAGTACACGCAGGTTTCACCCATCATGTAGATCAAATGCGTTTTTTTGACCGCCTCAATAATATTCTTGCAATCCTCAATGGACGACGCCATCGGCACGGCGGAATACACGTGTTTGCCCGCGTTGAGCGCCGCGCAGACGATCTTGCCGTGTAAATGGCGCTGTACGAAGACCGCAACCGCGTCGATATCGTCTCTCTTCAATGCCTCTTCAAAAGAGTCAATGATCTCTACGTGGAAGAGATCCTGATACTCCTTTGCCCTCTCAGGCACCAGGTCGCAAGCGTAGCACTTGCTGACGTAGGGATGGTTTTGGAACAGCGGCACGAAAAATCTGGCGAAATTGCCGCAGCCGATAAAGCAGATAGAAAATTTGTCTTTCATAGTTTTATTCCTCCTTAATGAAAACCTTTTGTTTTCAAGAATTCATAGCTCGTTTTCAGGCAGTCGAACGGATCGCCGTCGCAAAAATCCTGTTCGACGATCGCCCACTTGGTTCCGGCTTCGTCGCAAGCGGAAATGATGTTGTCCCAATCGAAATTGCCGTAGCCGATCTCCGCCATAGCCGACGCATTCTGGATCGTCGCTTTCATATCCTTAAAATGCACCGCCATCGCGCGCGGTCCCAGTTTCCGGATAAATTCGGCGGGATTTTTGCCGCCGACTTGGACCCAGTAGGTATCGACGATAAACTTGAAATTCTCCGGATCGGTTTCTTCTATGATATGCTCCATCATGGTTTTGCCGTCGTGCTTGGCAAATTCAAACGCATGATTGTGGTAGCCGAAGAACAGCCCTTCTTTTTTTATTTCTTCCGTCGCCCGGTTCACCTGTTGAATGAACTGTTCCATGCTCTCCTTGTCGGCACGCGCCGCTTTCGGCATACCGCCCAGACCGCAAAGCTTGCTCCCGAGAGTTTTATTGTATTCGATCACGAAATCCAGATTATTGGCAAAATCGTCAAATTCCCGATGTGTGGTGACCACTTCCAGTCCGTATTTGTCAATGACCTCTTTCATGTCCCTTGCCGGCAGGGGAGTCCCCGAGATCTGAATGATCTGATAGCCGATCTCTTTGACTTTTTTGCAGGATTCGTCAAAATCTTCTATCGTTTTGAGATAATCTCTCAGTGTGTAATACTGAGCACCGATCCTTCTGTCCATTTTTTACCTCCATATTGATCAATATGTCCCGCTGATGTGTTTCAGCTTGTGACGCTTTTTTAACAAATGCTGATTTTTCTCTTACCGGCAGAGGACTAAGACATCATTTTTCAAAAAACGCGCTGTCTGCTCATACGTCGATTTTCCCAAGCTCTTATCATGACTATGCTTTTCATTGTACATTTTCGTGCCATAGTGCAAAAACCGACATGCGTTAAAAATAAACCCCGTTGACCTCTTTATGTGCTTATATCAATCGCTTTAGGCTCTGTTTTTTATCATTATATCCGCAACTCTCTCTTTTTTCAATGTATAGATGTTTTAATAAATTGTATATATGTAGCGCGCTAAAGCTTAGCAATCCGATAGTGAAGTCCTCTTAAAATCTCTTAACCGCACTTCGCCTTAGTAAAAACGCCCCTGCGAACAGTGAATCTGAGAAAGCAGACAGATTCACCGCCGCTTTTGCGCGGCGTGTTTCTCAATGTTCGCAGCAAGAACAATGGTCGTCACGGCACTCGGTGTCCTCTTCATCGTGGCAGCCGTGGCAAGAACAGCAATCATGCGGACACCCGCCGCTCATGTGTTCCAAGATTTCTGTCAGCGTAGGCGTTAACGCTTCCATTTCGTCGTCGTCCGGCATAGCGAAAGACAGCTCGCCGTTCGCTTCCTCCATGCGCATCACATAGATACCGCCGTCCTCAGCGTCATCCGGCGTGGCGAGCAGAGCATATTCCTTCCCTCCGAATGCAAAGTTGTTAATCATCATGAGCGCGATTTCATTTCCCGCGTCATCCTGAAAATACAGTAAATCGTCCATAAAGACCTCCTTGTTTTTTTCTATTCTACCCGAAACGAAACAGTTTGTCAAGCATCCGCGTACGGAAAACAGGATGGAAACGCGCTGATGCCGAGTCAGCCCCGTTATGACCACTTCGATACCTCTCCGTGTATTTCAACCATCAAAATCCTCAAAAATACACCTTGCAAAATGAGGAGAAAAGATGGAGAGAAAACAAACATTATTCAATTTTCAAACCCACGAAAACCCTTGTAAATAAAGGCTTTGCGGGGTGCACCCTTCCGAAGTGTATCAAAGATTTCGAGTTTTTAATTACGTATGACTTTAACGGATTTTGGTCATCGTTTTTGAAACTGTTTGAATCATGAAAATACTGATGAGAAAAAGAAAAACTTCAAATTTGTCTCTCACTTTCAAATTCATATTTCCGTCAGCTCGAATCAATGCAAAAAACCGAAAATGAGGAGAAAATGAGGAGAAAAATGGCGTTTGAAAAGAAAACAAAGAGAAATATAGGACTTCTGATGTTGACTACAAAGAGAAACGGCGGGACATAATCCCGTCGTTTCTCTCTGCTGATTAAAGCCTTTTATTCATCTCTAACATGAGTCGTTGTTAGCATGAAGCCAACAGTTTTTGAATGTCAGCCGATTTCAGCACCTTGCCTACGGATATCACCTTTTCATTTACCACGAGTGCCGGCATACTCATCACACCGTAGGACATGATTTTTTCC
>JAGCSD010000031.1 GCA_017964345.1 Clostridia bacterium | reverse complement strand
CAAGTCATATACCATACCGAGAATAACGGCAAAGCGCGTATCTATCAGTTCCACCTGCGCGCCTAACAAACCTAAGAACTGATTTATCAGTCCGTTTTTCTCCAAAAGGATGGCGATGGAGTCTGTACGGATGATAAAGTTGATCCACATGGGAAGCATGACGAGCATAATGAGTATTTTCTGCGTGGTCGGCTTGGTGCGCGAGATCGCCAGCGCCAGCGGATAGCCGATCAGAAGGCAGACGATCGTGGCTAAAAACGCCAGCATCAGCGACAGCGCAAACGTGGAGCCGTAATGCTCCAGAATGGCGAAATTGTCAACGCCCGCAAACGCACCGCTTTTGTCGGTAAACACATAGTAGAGGACATAGCCGATCGGCACGATGATGAACAGAAGCGCCCACACATAGTACGGCATGGACGGAAGCTGTTTCAAAAAGCGCTTCATTCCGTTGCCACCTCCGTCGCGTCGGAGAGCTTCTCCAGTTCGTCGCTGAAGGAAGAATAATCGCCGAACATATCCGAGAATTCGGATTTCTTCATCACATGGATCGCGTCCGGCTCAATGGAAAGCCCGATCGTTTCTCCTTCGGCAACAAAATCGGTCGTCTGGATCATCCATTTGAAGCCCTTGATGTCCACGATGATCTCATAATGCACGCCTTTGAACGTCACGCTCGTCACCACGCCGGAGAGCATTGCCCGCTCTTTCGGCACCACGTCCACATCCTCGGGGCGCACCACGATATCCACCGCCTCGTTTTCCGCAAAGCCGGCGTCCAGACACCGGAACACCTGCCCGGAAAAACGCGCCTTGTAGTCGGCAAGCATCACGCCGTCCACGATATTCGATTCCCCGATGAAGTCCGCCACAAAAGCGTTCTTCGGCTCGTTGTAAATATCGGTAGGCGTACCGATCTGCTGGATCTTGCCGTTCGCCATGACCACCACCGTGTCGGACATGGACAGCGCCTCTTCCTGGTCGTGCGTGACATAGATGAACGTAATCCCCGTTTTCTGCTGAATGTTTTTCAGTTCGTTCTGCATATCCTTGCGCAGTTTGAGGTCCAGCGCGCCGAGCGGTTCGTCCAGCAGCAGGACTTTGGGATCGTTGACCAGCGCGCGGGCGATCGCCACTCGCTGCTGCTGCCCGCCGGAAAGCGTGGCGATACTGCGCTTTTCAAAGCCGCGCAGATTGACCATTGCCAGAATATCCTTCACACGCGGGCGAATTTCAGCGTCCTTCATTTTTTTCAGACGCAGACCGAACGCCACGTTTTCATAGACGTTCAGGTGCGGAAACAGCGCGTATTTTTGAAAAACCGTGTTGACATGGCGCAGATACGGCGGCACATCGTTGATTCTTTTATGATCGAAAAACACGTCGCCCTCGTCCGGCGTTTCAAAGCCGGCGATGATGCGCAGCGTTGTCGTTTTGCCGCAGCCGGAGGGACCGAGAAAGGTGATAAACTCATTCTCGCGAATGCTTAAGCTGATATTGTCCAGCACCTTTTCCCCGTCAAAGCTTTTGGAAATGTTTTTCAGTTCCACGATCAGATTTTGTTCCATTGCGTTCTCCTTTCGATCAAAAACTCGGCGGCGTACTGATCCACAGCACGACCGCTTCCGTATTGCCCGCGTTTTCGAGATAATGAGGGCGGTCGGTGGCAAAATAGAAGCTGTCGCCCTTTTTGCATTTCTTGCGCGTGCCGCCGCACACCACAAACACCTTGCCCGCCAGTACGAAGCCGAATTCCTCGCCCTCGTGCGGATCGTCCTCCTCGGTTTTCTCGCCGCCTTGAAGCCGCACAAGGATCGGCTCCATGGAGTTTTTCTGCGCCGACGGCACCAGCCATGTGACCGAAACGCCCGCGTCTTCCTTTACAAAATAGTCCTCCGGCGAAAAGGTGATCTTCTCTTGTGTTTCCGCCGAGAAAAAATCTTTCAGGTTGGTGCCGAGGCACTCCAGAATATCGACCAGCGTCGCAATGCTCGGGCTGGTCAGATCGCGTTCGACCTGTGAAATAAAGCCCTTGGACAGCTCGCATCGGTTCGCAAGCTCTTCCTGCGTCAGCCCGCGCTGGACGCGCAGCATCCGGATTTTTTCGCCCAGTTCCATTTCGCCTTCCCCTCTCTTTGTCACAATAAGAAAAAAGTTTACTTTTGCTAAACAAAAAAGATAGCATTATTATAATCCTTTTGTGTTTTTTGTCAACTGTTTTTTTGCGTTTTGCGACAAAAAACGCTTTTGAATCGAAAAAGGGCGAAACCGCCCTTTCCGTCTTGCTTTTTCGGATCAGATCCTTGTTCCGCATCCGATCGCTTTTTCAAAAGAAAGCGCCCGTTTGTTTAATGAATCTCCTCTAAAAAATTAGTATTTCTAAACATTTTGAATATATAATATCTAAAAAGCGCGCTTTTCTTGTTTTTATAAAAAAATACCGACGTCGTTTGACGCCGGCATCAGGCAAAGAAAACTTTCACCAGCAGCACGGAATACACCGTCCGCCGCACAGGAAGCACAAACACGCGGAGAGCAGACTGCGGCACAGCACGCCGCCGGCGGGCGCGTATTCTTCACTGCGATAGGTATAGGTGCGCCCTCCCGCGCGGATGCGCTCCAGAAAATCCCGATACTCCGTGTTGCCCGGCTCCATTTGCACCGCCGTGGCGGCATAAGAAAGGGCGCTCGTTTTGTTTCCCAGATTCCAGTTGGCGACGGCCGCCAGATAATACCACTGCGCGTCACGTTCGCTCATGCGCGAGAGAAATTGCCATGCTTCATAGGCGTGTCCGCGGCGAAGCAGTTCAAGAATGGCTTCATAGCGCGGGTTTTCCGTGCGCGTGTATGTCCGGTCCCCAAACGGATCACCCCAGTACGAATCGTATGCCGTGCGATACGATCCGTAAGGATTCCGCGCACTGTCCTCGTAATCGGCGCGATCCGCCTTGCCGGAACGGATCCGGTCATACGCCTCATTGATGCGGCTCATTTTTTCTTCCGCCGCCGGATCGTTGGGGTGCAGATCGGGATGATATTTTTTGGCAAGTTTTTTGTATGCCTTCGTAACTTCTTCCCGGCTGGCGCCGGGGGAAAGCCCGAGCTCTCTGTACGGATCGCTCACGTTTTGCTCCTCCTGTAGCGGTTCCAGATGCCCGAAAACAGAATGTTATCGAGGATCTCCTTATGCCGTGTCAGGCTCATTGTATCATATATAGATGTGCAATCTCCCAGTAAAACGGTTAAAATTTGCTGAAATTCTTTTGACGGAATTTCCACCATTGCGTTATAGCGCCCTTTTTTGAGATCGCGCCGCAGGTCGATGCACGCGTCCATGACATACACCGCCTTACCGAGTGCAAAGCCGAATTGCCGGAGCGTTTCGTCGTTACCGTTCACGTCAAAAAGTCCCGCGGTCAAACGCCCGAAACACGCGGCGGGAACATCCGGATTGTGCTCGCCGTCCGCCTCGGCACGTACCAGCCCATCCAATGCCTCGCGAATGATACGTGCTTTTTGCGGGTACGCTTCCGCGGCACGGTTCGCCGCTTTGCTAAGTGTCTTTTGCGCCGCCAACGCCGGTACGCTTTTATCGTCGCGCCAGTCGTCAAGCAGTTTTTCCCGCATCAGAAGCAAATTCATCTGCGCAGCGTATGCGGTATGTGCGGTAGTAACGGACGTAAATTTTTTAGTCGGATGCGCCGGGCAGCGGAAAGTCTCGCGCGTCTCCTCTTCCTGATGGTATGCGCTCAGAAGCAAGATCAGAAAGGTCAGGTCAAAATT
>JAGCSD010000030.1 GCA_017964345.1 Clostridia bacterium | reverse complement strand
TGCTGGCTGACCTTCTCGTATTTCGGAGGCAACTGACCGCATGTTTATAAAAAAAGCATACCGACCGATCGGGCAAGTGTCCGATACGGTCGGTCTTTTTTTGTCAAAACCGCTCAGCCGAACAAAAGTTGTCCGAGGCGGCGAAGAAAGGTGTTTTTCCAGGCGTGCGTGCGCGCGTAACAGCGCAGGCGGGCAAGCTTTGAGCGATTTGCGTTTTGCGCAAAATCCGCGGCGGGGGCAAGAGGTCCTGTCGTACCGTATATACGCGTCAGCAGAGCCGCCTGCATAAAGGCGGCGGCGAACAGCGCGCGATTCTTCTTCCATCGGGCGGCGCGGCGCGCCAAATAGGAAAAGTTGCCGACGTTCTTGGCACCGACTTCGTTGTTTCCGTGCTGACGGTAAAAGATAAGCGGCTCATTGACGGTTGTCACGCGCCCGAACGCCAACGCCAGGAGCGTCAAATACCAATCATGCATAATCATGCCCTCCGCCGAGGGCGTTTTTTGTGCCAACAGGTAAAGCGGACGGTTAATCATTACACTGCAGCCGGTCACATGGTTTTGTACCAGATTGTTAGCAAAGGTCGGGTTCGGCGTCAGCTTTTGCAGACGCCAAAGGGAGGGCGCCAACACGCTCAAATTTTCGTCGGTCACGGACAGGTCGCTGTGTACCAGTACCGGCAGGTCGCCGTCTTCCGCCGCGCGCATCGCGGAGAGCGTTTTTTCGATTTTTTGGGAAAACCACACATCGTCATGGTCGCAGAACAGATAATAATCCGCTTCCGGTGCATTCTGGAGCAGAAACCAAAAGTTCGCCTGCGCACTGCCGCACGGGCAGCCTGCAGGGAGTACGGTGAGGCGCGTATCATGCGCGGCGTATTCGTCCAAGATAGCGCAAGTGTCGTCCCGTGAGGCGTCGTCGTGCGCTACAATGCGAAAGTCGCGCACGGTTTGGGAAAGCAGGCTGTCCAGTTGATCGCGCAGAAACCGCGCGCTGTTATGTGTGGCAAGCAATATGACGATCTGCATGGGCATTCCTCCGGTTGTGGATAGGTGGGATAAGCGGTTGTGGATAAGTGGACAACCACCCCGCAAAAGCAGAAAAATCGCGAGTATAACTGAGAATTTGTTATTCACCGGCGACGAAATACCAGGTGTTGACGGAGCGATAAACCGTCGTTTCGCGTCGGATGGCGGGAACAATCAAATCGTCCCGGTATAAAAACGTGTTCATTTCCATGAACAACCCGATCTGCGGCAGGTCTTCCGCCAGGAGGTTCTGCAGGGCGAGCATCATGCTTTTCAGTTCATCGAACGTGGCGGGACGGCGGGCAAAAATCTCGTCGGCGGCGGCGGAAGAATAGTGCGAAAAGTTTGTCGGTCCGTCCTGGAACAAAAACGCGAGGTTCGGCGCGTCGGAAAGCGCGCTGCCGGTCAGAAGCAGATCGTAATCGCCGCGTGCGATGCAGGCTTTGAGGTCGTTTTCGGAATACGCCGTTACGCTGACGCGCACACCCGCTTTTTCAAATTGCGCCTGCAGGGTTTCGGCGGCTTTTAGACGCAGGGGATTTTCGGTGTTCTGGATCACGGCAAGCCGTAGAAGCACGCCGTCGATCATACCGTCGCCGTTTTGATCGGTAAAGCCGGACTGCGTCAGCAGGGACTTGGCAAGCGTGATGTTATGGTCGTACTGCGTGACCGAGGCGCTGGTCAGGGACGAATCGTGGAACAGCGGCTGTTCCGCGCCGGTCGCTTTGGTCAGATAGACATTTTGTATGATTTCCGAACGGTCGATCGAATATGCGAGCGCCTTGCGTAAACCGGAATTCCGTAAAAACGCATTTTGGAGATTGAACGCCAAAAACACGTAGTTATACGACAGATAATTGACGCTGTTCACATGATCGAGAATTTCATAAGGATCGGTGGTTTTCAAGCTTGTAGGAACACAGTCGAGGCTTTTTAAGGAAAAATCGTCGAGCATACTTTTCGTATCGGTATAGCCGATGGCCTCCACGCCCTCTAAGTGCGGGAGTTTTTTCCACCATTTGGAGAACGCCGTCAAACTCATGTGCATGGCGGGATCAAATGACAGGCTGTCTACGCAGAAGCATCCGCTTCCGCGCGGGATATCACGGGTGGTTTGACTTTTTCCCTCGTAGTAGCTTTGCGGGATAACGGGGATGTTCAGCGCGTACAGCAGGGCGTAGGAATTGACGCGCGGGTACAAAAGCAGCGTGTTGTCATAGCCGTCCGCGCGTTCGATATAATAGGACAGCGTGGTGTAGTAGATGCTTGCGGGATCCGCTAAAACGGTGTTGATTGTCCAGGCGGCGTCTTGCCCGGTCATTTCGCCCAGATCGCCGTGCCAGTGCACGTTGGGGCGCAGGCTGAGAACCCACACGCCGTTTTCTTGTTTCCAGCTCTCCGCCAGACACGGCGCCGGCTCTCCGTTATCCTGAAAGGCGAGCAACGGCTCAAAGATCATGGAGAAGACATTGCGTGTCTGCAATTCCCTCACGTACAGCGGGTGCAGAGAATACGGATCGGCATTGATCGGCACGCGCAGCGTTCCACCGGTCAGCGCGGTGCGCGTCGTCTGAGCGGTGTCGTTGACCGAAGGGATCGTGATCGGCGCCTCGGGCGTTGTCCGGCAGGCGGTCAGGCACGAAAAAAGCAGAAGGACACAGAGCGCCTTATGCGTAAAGCTTCGTATAGAGTTCATAGCGTGTGCTTACCTTCTTTACGTATTGAGCGGTTTCTTTATAGGGGATTTTGGTCAGTGTTTTGCCGTCGGAAGAATACTTTTTCAGCCAACCGTCCACATTGCCTTCGCCTCCGTTGTAGGCGGCAAGTACCAATGTTATATCGCCGCCGAAACGCTGTGAAAGATAGGCCAGATAGTGGCATCCGAGTTGAATATTCACTTGCGCGTCCAGCAAATCGCCTCCCTCTAATCCGTCGCGTGAAGCGATCCACGCGGCGGTTTCGGGCATTAACTGCATCAGCCCCTGCGCGCCCGCGCCGGAAACGGCGTCCGCCTCGAAAGAGCTTTCTGCGCTGATTACGGCATAGACAAGGTACGGATCCAACCCGCATTCCTGCGCGGACGCGGTTACAAATTCTTCGTATTTCAGCGGCAGCCGGCGGTGCAGTTCGGTATTGCTCCAGATGAATACAATATACAGCAGTACCGCCAGAATCAGCAGATAAACGAGCATTTTGGGCCATTTTCTTGATAGGTACAGTCTTTTCATTCCGGCTTCGCTCCTTCTTTCTTTAATATACGAATCAAATCCCCGACCTGCGCGCGCGTTTCCTGCTCGGTGCCGCTGTTATCGATCCGATAGTCTGCGCCGCGCCGGCGCGTTTCGTCGCTTGCCTGCCGCGCCATACGCGCTTCCACCTCCCGACGCGTTAAGCCATCCCGCGCCATAGCGCGCGCGATACGCGTTTCGCGGTCGCATTCCACTACGATGACACGGTCGCAGAGCTTATCCCAACCCGCTTCAAACAAAAGCGGAACGTCCAGCACCACAAACGGCTCCTCCTGCATTTGAGCAAGACGCCGGGTTACCTCGTCCTGAATCAGCGGGTGCAGGGTACGGTTGAGCTTGTCTGTCCGCGCGAGCGAGGAAAAACAATAGCGAGCAAGCTTTTGGCGATCCAGCGTGTTTTGGGGAAAGAACCGCGCGGGGAATACGCGCTTGAGCGCCTCCTCCCCGGCGTTGCCGGGCTGTGTCAGCCTGCGCGCGATCTCATCGGTGTCGATCACGGCAATATGCTGTTCTTTCAGGAAAGATGAAACCGCGCTTTTGCCTGCGGCGATCCCGCCGGTCAATCCAATCAGCATCATTTCAGTTCAAACCACGTCTTTCCGATATGTGTTTCCGCCGCCAGCGGAACAGATAAAGGCATGACCGATTCCATCGTTTCCTTGAGCATGGCGGCGCTCTCCTGCGCGTATTCGGCGGCGACCTCTAAGATCAGTTCGTCATGCACCTGCAGGATCAGCGTGCCGAGTTCCGGACGCTCTTTCAGCTTGCGCCACACGGCAAGCATAGCGAGTTTGATGATGTCCGCCGCGCTGCCCTGGATCGGCGCGTTCATGGCGGCGCGCTCGCCGAAGGCGCGCACGTTGTAATTCTGCGCGCGAAGCTGCGGCAGTTCCCGCCGCCGTCCGAGCAGGGTGACGGCACTGCCGCTGCGTTTGGCGGAGGCAACGCTCTCGTCCATATAGGCTTTGACGCGCGGATAGCGCGCGAAATACATCTCAATAAACTGCGCCGCCTCTTTGCGCGAGGCGTGAATGCTTTTGGCAAGTCCGAAATCGCTGATGCCGTAAACGATACCGAAGTTGACCGCCTTGGCGCGGGAGCGCATGACGGGCGTCACGGCGTCAAGCGGAACGGAAAACACTTCCGCGGCGGTGCGGGTATGAATATCTTCCCCGTTTAAGAACGCGTTCCGCAGGGTCTTATCGCCCGACAGGTGCGCCAGCAAACGCAGTTCGATCTGCGAATAATCGGCGTTTACTAAAACCGTGCCGGGTTTCTCGGCGCAAAAGGCGCGGCGGATCTCACGCCCGACGTCGCTGCGGACGGGAATGTTCTGCAAGTTCGGTTCCGCGGAGGAAAGCCGTCCGGTCGAGGCGACCGCCTGATGAAACATCGTATGGATCCGTCCGTCGGAGGGCGAGATCAGGGCGAACATCGCGTCGATGTACGTGCTTTTCAGTTTTTGTATCTGCCGGTATTCCATGATCGGCTCGATGATCGGGTGATCTAAGGTTTCCAGCACGTCGTTGTCGGTGGAATAGCCGCGTTTGGTTTTCTTTCCGGCGGGAAGAGCGAGATCCGCGAACAGCACGTCGGCAAGCTGCGCGGGACTGTTGATATTGAATTCCCGCCCCGCCAACGCATAGACGGTGTCTGCAAGGTTTTTTATGCGGTCGGAAAACTCCGTGCCGAGTGCGCGCAGAACGTCGGGCTTGACGAAAAAGCCGACCTCTTCCATATCAAACAGTACGCGCGCCAGCGGAAGCTCCAGATCACGATAGAGCGCCGTCATTCCTTTGGCGGCGAGCGCGGCGTCCTGTTTTTTGGCAATGTGCAGCAGTGCGCACGCGCCCTCCGCACAGGCGTATTTTTCGAAAATGTGCGCGGATGTCATACTCTCGCTGCCGGCGCAAAGCAAATATTCCGCAAGCATGACGTCCGCTTGCACCGGCTCGACGGCACCAAAGCGATGCCGCGCGCTTTTGGAATCAAAAAATACCTTTTTGATCTGCTTGTTTTCTAAATACGGACGCAATGCCCGAGCAGCGTCTTCCTCGGTCATGCCGAGGGAGAGCAAAT
>JAGCSD010000029.1 GCA_017964345.1 Clostridia bacterium | reverse complement strand
GTTCGTTGAGGTTCTGCCCGGCAAGGAAGGGCTTTGCCGCATCGGAGAACTGGACAACAAGTTTGTCAAGAAAGTTACCGACGTGGTGGACGTGGGTGATAAGATCATGGTGCGCGTCATCGAGATCGACGACAAGGGACGCATCAATCTTTCCCGTAAAGTCATGCTTCCCAAAGAAGAGAAAGAAGAAAAATAAATTTTCGGGAGTGCTGGTAAACAGCACTCTTTTTTTGTCCCCGAAAAATTGACAGAGCCGAAAAATCCCTTACAATAAAAGAAAAGGACGCGCTAGCGCCCTTATTCACATGAAAGGGGTTTTTATGTATGGCAACAGCAAAAGATATGGTATCACAGGCACGTGCGTGGATCGGAAAGAAAGAATCCGACGGCACGCACAGGGCGATCGTCGATCTGTACAACGGGTACAAGCCGCTTCCGCAGGGGTATAAGGTGACGTATACCGATTCGTGGTGCGCAACATTCGTTTCCGCGTGCGCGATCGCGGTCGGCGCGGACAAGATCATGCCGCTGGAATGTTCCTGCCAGCGCATGATCGCGTTGGCGCAGAAAAGCGGTATTTGGGAAGAGGCGGACTGGTACGTTCCCAAAGCGGGAGATATCATCCTGTACGACTGGCAGGATTTAGGAAAAGGCGATGATACCGGTTGGGCGGATCACGTCGGACTGGTGGAAGAATGCGACGGAACGAATATCACGGTGATCGAGGGTAATCTGAACGACGCGGTGGGCAGGCGGAAAATGAAAGTGGACGGACGGTATATCCGCGGGTACATCACGCCGCGCTATGACGCGGAAAAGACGCAAAAGCCGCTTGACGAGATCGCCCGGGACGTCATCAACGGCAAGTACGGGACGGGGCAGACGCGCAAGGACAAGCTCAAAGCCGAAGGATATGACCCCGCGGCGGTGCAGGCGCGCGTGAATGAATTACTCAAAACGCCCGCGCAAACCGTATCGTACTATCCGCGTTATACCGGCACGAGCCGTTCGCTCGTGGACGCGCTTGCGTCCTTGAAAATTGACGCGTCGTTTGCCTTCCGCGGGAAGATCGCCAAGGCAAACGGCATTACTCTCTATCTTGGAACGGCGGCGCAGAACACAAAGCTCTTAAACCTGCTGAAAGAGGGAATACTGAAAAGATAGGCAAGGCGCGTTGTTTTTAAGGGCTTTTTGTGGGGCGGACGGCGAAAAACGGGGAAACAGAAGAAAGTGTGAAAGAAAAATAAAGGGTTTTTTCGTCTTTTGCAGAATACACATATATACAAGATAACGGAAAGGAGCGGGGCGGGATGCGAACGGATACCGAAGATTTTGAACGGCAGTATTTATCGCCCTATGCCGCCAAATCGTATGAGAGCCGCGGCAGAGAAAGGGAAGAAGAACCGTGCCCGCTGCGCACGGTATATCAGCGTGACCGTGACAGGATCGTCTACTGTAAATCGTTCCGGCGGCTCAAACACAAAACGCAGGTATTTCTGGCGCCGGAGGGCGACCACTACCGTACACGGCTGACGCATACGCTGGAGGTCAGCCAGATCGCCCGTTCCATCGCGCGGGGACTGCGCCTGAACGAAGACCTCACCGAGGCGATCGCCATGGGACATGATTTAGGGCATACGCCGTTCGGGCACGCGGGCGAGCGCGCGCTGAACGAAGTGGCGTCCGCCGGGTTCCGGCATAACGAGCAGAGCCGCCGCGTAGTGGAAAAGCTCGAAGACGGGGAAGGACTGAACCTGACGCTGGAGGTGCGGGACGGTATCGAAAACCATACCAGCCGTTCCAAACCCATGACGCTGGAGGGCAAGGTCGTTTCTTACGCCGACCGCATCGCGTATATCAACCATGACATTGACGACGCCTGCCGCGCGGGGATCATCACCGGCGCGTCACTGCCTCTGCGCGCCAATATGATTCTCGGTACCACCCATTCGGCGCGGATCAACACGCTGATCATGGACGTTATCCGTTCCAGCGAGGGAAAAAACGAAGTCACCATGTCTGAGGAGATCTATGACGTGATGAACGAACTGCGGGATTATATGTTCGCTGAAGTGTATAATATCAACAGCTCCGCCAAAACAGAGGAAGTGAAGGCGGAGGGCGTGGTTCGCCATCTGTTTGAAGCCTATATGACACGCGCGGAGCTGCTGCCTGCCGGCGTCAAGGCGGCGTGCAAGCTCTATGGGACCGAACGCGCCGTGTGCGATTATATCGCGGGCATGACCGACGGTTACGCCCTGCGCGAATACGAAAAGATTTTTGTGCCGCGCTCGTGGCAGAAAACGGAGTAGGCGATGGCAAGGATTCCCGAAGCGTTTATTGACAGCCTGGTGGACAAGCTTGACATCGTGGAAGTCGTTTCCGAATATGTCACGCTGAAAAAACGCGGCAGTAAATATGTGGGACTTTGTCCTTTCCACAACGAAAAAACACCGTCGTTCACCGTGGACGGCGAGCAGCAAATGTTCTATTGCTTCGGCTGTCATGTCGGGGGCAATATTATCAGCTTTTTGGAGAAAAAAGAAAACCTGACGTTTGTGGAAACCATTGAGGAAATGGCAAAGCGCGCCCACGTGCCGATGCCGGTCGTGCAGAGCGGCGAAAAGAGCGTTTCGCACGAACTGAAAGAGCAGATCCTTGCCGCCAACAAGGACGCGGCGCGGTTTTACTACAATATGCTGTTTGAGCCGCAGGGCGTCGAAGGACTGGCGTATCTGACCGAGCATCGGGGATTGACGAAAAACATCATCAATCGTTTCGGGCTCGGGTACGCGCCCGATGAGCGCGACGCGCTGTTCCGGCACCTGACAAAGCTGGGATATTCCGAAGACGTGCTTTTGCAAGCCAATCTGATCCGCAAAAGCGAATACGCCGTGCGCGACAACTTCCGCGCGCGGGTGATGTTTCCGATCATCGCGGTGAACGGGGACATTCTCGGCTTCGGCGGACGGGTAATGGACCATTCTCAGCCCAAATACTTAAATACGAGCGATACGCCCGTGTTCAACAAGCGGCGGAATTTGTACGCCTTGAACATTCTGCGTAAAAACAGGCGCGAAAGAGCGATCATCGGAGAAGGGTACATGGACGTGATCGCGTTGAATATGGCGGGCTTTGATTACGGGGTGGCAAGCCTCGGCACGGCGGTCACACCCGAACAGATACGTCTGCTCAAGCGCACCACGCAGGACATTTATGTGTGCTATGACGGCGATTCCGCGGGGATCAGCGCCACGCACAAGGTGATCGATCTGATGAAAGCGGAGGGATTGAAACCCAAGATCATTTCCCTGCCGCCGGGCGTGGACCCGGATGAATTTATCAAAGAAAACGGCGCGGAAGCCTTCAAGGGCATGATGCGCACCGCCCGTTCGTCCATTCGCTATCTTTTGGATGAAGCCAAAGAGCAGTGCGATATGAAAACCGAGGAAGGGCGCGCCGAGTACGCGCAAAAAGGAAGCAACATCATTTCGCAATACGCCTTTGACGCGATCGAGGCGGAGCTGTACTTAAAGCAGGTGCATCAGGAAAGCGGGTTTTCCATGGAAGCGCTGTATCAGAACATGGAAAAAAAACCGGCAAGCCCGGACAGCCGAGCGGACAGCGCGCCGCCGGTCTACGGGGTGAAACAGAAGTTTGAGTCCGTGACCGAGCGGGCGCTCGTCAGCGTACTGATGGCGCATCCGGAGCTGACGGGGCAGGCGCGCGCGATGCTCAAGGACGAGTTCTTTTGCGTGGACGCGTATCGCAAGGTGTTCACGTATTTGCTCGCGCACCCGGAAAAGACGAACGCGGGCGCGCTGGTGCGCGTTTTCGCGGAGGACGAGGCGGTGTCGGCGGCGCTTTCCGCCGTGGCGATCGAACACACGGTTTTCGGTGATCCGGCGGCATTTTTGAACGACTGCTGTTTGAAACTGCACGCGGATTTCCTGCAAAAACAGCGTGACGCGCTCAGGGACAAGCTGGCGCAGCCGCTTTCCGCCGAGGAAATGATCCCTTTGGCGGGCGAAATGGCACAACTGGATAAAGAAATCAAACAACTGCGCGGCAGGGTTTAGGAGGAAACAGAATGAGCGAAAAAATGGCAGAACTCAGCGATCAACTGCTGAATAAGATGATCGAGATCCAAACGAGTGTTAAGGAGGGGACGATCAAAAGCTCCCTGACGTATACCGAGATCATCGATCTCTTGGGCGACGTGGAATACGATGTCGATCAGATCGAAACCATTTTTGATATTTTCGAGGGCTTGGGCGTTCATGTGCAAAGCGACGCGGACGAAAACATCGAAAATATCATAGAGGAGATCCCAGAGGACGAATCGCGTCTGATCGTTCTGAACGACAGCATCAGCGTGGACGATCCGGTCAGAATGTACTTAAAAGAAATGGGCAAGGTCCCCCTGCTTTCCACCGAAGAGGAGATCAAGATCGCCCAGCACGTGGAATCGGGCGACGAGGCGGCAAAAGAAAAACTGGCGGAGGCCAATCTGCGTCTGGTCGTTTCCATTGCCAAACGCTATGTCGGAAGAGGAATGCTGTTCCTGGATCTGATCCAGGAAGGCAACCTCGGTTTGATCAAGGCGGTGGAAAAATTCGACTATACCAAGGGCTACAAATTCTCTACTTACGCCACATGGTGGATCCGCCAGGCGATCACCCGCGCGATCGCCGACCAGGCGCGCACGATCCGCATTCCCGTCCACATGGTGGAAACGATCCATAAGCTCGCCC
>JAGCSD010000028.1 GCA_017964345.1 Clostridia bacterium | reverse complement strand
TCCGTTCAAAACAGCGGAAGTGGATATGATCGTCGGCAAAGGTATTTCGCGTGAAAGCTCGCTCTTCGATTTTGCCGTTGATACCCATATTTTTGAAAAAAGCGGCTCGTGGTTCAGCTATGAAGGCGAACGGATCGGGCAGGGCAGAGAGAACGCTAAGGACTTCCTCTTACAGCATCCTGAGATTATGGAAAAAGTGGAGGAAAAGCTCCGCGAGCATCTGCTTGCGGGCGGGGCGCCTGCTGCCAAAGATGATTTAGATGAGGACGACGGATGAGCAAGTGGAATCAATGGTATCAAAAGATATTTGTGGGGAATCCGAATAAAGCGGATTTTACCGTCAAGGATCTGCCGAAAACACGCAGGGAACAGTTTTTTGACGTGATAAAGCTCCGCTTTACCGGCATGGTGACGGGAAATCTGCTCTACACGCTGTTTGCGCTTCCGCTTTTGTTCTGGACGCTCTATTTTTGGTTTGCCGTTTCTCAAATACAGGGGCAGGAGAACATAGCGGAAGTCCTGCAGGGAAATCTATTGATCTCCTTTTTGACCTTCTGCGTGCCGCTGTATGCGATCATGGGACCGGCAAAAGCGGGTCTGCATTACTGCCTGCGCAACTGGGCGTGGAACGAGCGCGCTACGGTAAAGGAACATTTTTGGAAAGAATTCAAACGCAGTTTCTGGAAAGCGCTGTTTTTGAACCTTTTTACCGCCATGGTGCTGTTTGCGGGGATCTGGTGGATCAGCGTCTGTTTGCTCAATGCGGAAACCTATCCCGCTTTGAAATTCGTTGCCGCGCTGATCGCGGTGGTTATGGGACTGTATTTTATTTCGTCCATCTATCATTTTCCACAGCTCGTCACATATAATCTGAAGGTGCGGCAGATTCTGAAAAACGGGTTTATTTACACGTTCGTTCAACTGCCGCGCACCCTGCTTGCCGTGCTGGCGTACCTTGCGCTGGCGCTGGCGTGCTTTTTCCTGTGGCAGGTGTTGCTCGTCGTGTTTTTGACGATGGGGATGTCATTCGTCTTTTTGGCGCAAACGGTCTACAGTCAGTTCCTGTTCGACAAATATGTCAATGACCCGTCCAAACAGCGGCGCGGCATGGCGCCGCAGGAGCAAGATGCAGTACGGTGATCTGGCGCGCGTGTACGATCTGCTTGCCTATGATCTGCCGTACGCGCGTTGGTACGCCTTTGCGCAAAACGCTCTTGCGGGATGCCGGACGGTGGCGGAGCTTGGGTGCGGAACGGGGAATATGACGCGGCTGCTTGCGCGGGATTTTGATGTCACCGCGCAGGACATTTCCACCGATATGCTGGAAAAAGCGGCGGAGAAACTGCGAAAGAGCGGTGCGCAGGCGCGGCTCGTGCAAGGCGATATGCGCACATTTCGTCTTCATAAGCCGGTCGATGCCGTTGTATGCTTTTGTGACGGAATCAATTATCTGACAAGTCCGGAAGACGTGCGGCAGACGTTTGATTCTGTTTTCCGGGCGTTGAAGCCGGGCGGGCGGTTCCTTTTTGACGTCAGCAGTGAACAAAAACTGCGCGCGATGGCGGACCAACTGTATTCCGAAGATACGGACGCGGTTACCTACATCTGGCGCAATGCTTTTGATGAGTCTGCGCGGTGCCTGACGATGGATCTGACGTTCTTTTGCGCGCAGGGCGGGCAGTATGCGCGCTTTGATGAAACACATATTCAGCGCGCGCATACGCGGGAAGAGCTTTCCGCATGGCTCTGCGAAGCGGGCTTTTCGGTGCGCGTAACGGAAGATTATACGGAAAACCCCGCAAGCGAGCAAAGCGAGCGGCTTTCGTTTTTAGCGGAGAGGAAATAATGGAAGACGGGATATTACACGCGATCGTTTTTGACGGGGAAGCGGTGCTGACGCTGGCGCACGCGTCGCAGACGGCAGAGGAGGCAACACGCCTCTTGGATCTGAGCGAGGGCGTTTCCTGCGCGCTCGGCAGGCTGATCTGTGCGGCGGCGATGCTGGCACAGCGCAACAAGAACGAATCGGAAAAATTGACGCTGATCGTTTCCGGCGGCGGCGCGGCGGGCAAACTGCTTGTGACAGCGGATAACACCGGGCGCGTCAAGGCGTGCGCCGATCAGCCGCAGGCAACTCTGCCAAGCCAAAAGATCGACATCCCCGCGTTGGTGGGTATAAACGGCGACCTGACGGTCGTGCGCGATAACCCCTTGGGCACCGAACCGTATGTGGGGATGTGTAAGCTGGTCAAGGGCGATATTACGCGGGATTTTGCCGCGTATCTCGTTACCAGCGAGCAACAGCCCGCGGCGGTGGCGCTTGATTGCGGCAGGAAAGACGGCGTTCTGACCTGCGGCGGAATGATGATTCTTCCGTTGCCGGGATGCCGGAGAGAAACTCTGGATCGCATTGAAAAGAAGATCACGGAAACGGATGATTTACTGGCGCGTTTTCATGCGCATTTGACGCCGGAAGAAATGGCGCTGGATCTGTTTTGGGATGTCGGCGTCAAGCCGCTGGAAACCGTACCGCTTTGCTATCGGTGCGATTGTTCGCGTCAGCGATTTGAACGCGGACTGATTTCACTTGGAAAAACCGAATTGCTTTCCTTGGCGTATGAGGGACAGGATACGGAGATCCGTTGTCGATTTTGCAACAAAACGTATCATTTTTCTCCCGAGGAGCTCAAAAACATGGCAAAGGAACTGTAACATGGCGAGCATAACGGCGGCTTTGGCGCGGCGAGCGGAACGAGAACTTTATGACGGGCACTATCCGCAGGCGATCGAACTGCTGACGCGCATTCGTTTGCTGGAACCGAAAAACGGAGAGAATCTGTTGAATTTAGCCTACGCATTGAATCAGAACGGAGATTATATCGGCGCGCTTTGCTATTGCTATGCCATGCTCGGGATGGATACGGACGCCAAACGCGATATGCTGTATTTTATCACGGCGGAGGCGTTCGGCGGCGCGGGATGCATTGAGGGTTGCGCGCAGATGTTGGAGAACTGCCTTAAAATCAACCCTAACGGTTCCGCTTCGCGCGACGCTCAGGCGTTTTTGGAAGACCTGCGCGGTCGCTATGAGATCGGAGAATATCACGTCGGGAGCGACGAGGTTTCCATGGGTACGGGCAACGCCATAACAGAGGCTCCTTTTCTCAATGCGGAAACGATAGAGTTTATTCAGGACGCCTGCGTGCTGGGCGAACAGGGTCAGCCGGAGCAAATCCTCTCCCGTGCGGAGGAAGAATTTGAAGCCGGTAACTTTACGGTTTCCGTTTTGAATATGGCGCTGATCGCCGCGTCGGAAGTGCGGGATTACGCGAAAATGAAGCACCTTGCCGAACGGTTCCGCTTTGTGGAAGATTACACCGTGGCGGAACTGCGCGCGTTGGCGGCGGATCTGACGGAACTGAACGAGGACGATATCGCCTATTTAGCTTATTTGGAGCTTTATACCAAGGAGAGCGGCGAGAAGGATATCGCCTTCGGCTTTGCCATTGCCTGCGAGCGTATGGGTGAAACGGATCATACCGAGCGCATTTTGCGCGAACTGGCGTCTTCCGAGGGCGGCATAGGACCCGCGGCACGGTATCTGGGGCAGATAGGCAGTAAAACGCATTCATTCTGCTACCGTTTTGAGGGGGAAGAGGAAAAGGCCTTGCGCCGGGCTATCCGCGGCAAAGATTTTTCTTCACCCGAAAAACTGATGGAGGAAGCCTGCTTTTTGCGCAGCGCGGACACGGAGAGCATCGATCGTTTTTTACGGGATGTGCCGTGTGAGGATCCCCAGGCGGAGCTGGAACTGCGCAGGCTGTCAATCGATCCCGCCATGCATATCGTGTTTCGCGCGCGGGCGGCACAGCGCCTGTTCCAAGCGGGAAACAAAACGGTTTTTTTCAATACGGGAACCGATATCATTTTATTCACACCCGTCATCACGGAAGTTGTGGAGCGAGCGGTAAAAGGAAGGAAATTTTGATGAAAGAATTGATCGATTTCGACAACCGGTTTAATGAATATATGGATCAGTGGGCGGATAAGCTCCTGAAAGAAGGGAAAAAACCGAAGGAGATCGAAGAACTGATCCCGGACGTGTACGCGAAATGGGCAAAAGAAGCGGGTTCGTATTTTGACGGTATGGACGCGCGCGAGCTGACACAGATGCTCGGCGCCTATATGGATGAGGAAATCAGCGTGCCCGATATTCTGACCGAGCGCATCGTTTCCTGCCCGGCGTGCGAGGATGCTTTGTCCGCTATGCTGAAAGAGGAAAGGTCGGACAGCGACAAGATCCTGCTGATGAATTTGCTTTCCGACATGGGCTCGGAAAAGCCGATCGCGGAGTATGTCCGTCTGATTCGCCTTGCGCAGGAAGAGAGTGAGGTCGTTGACGCGGCGGCGGAAGCGCTGAAATACGGCGGCAAAGCGGCGCAAAAGGCGGTTTTAGAGGCGCTGGCGGAGGAGCATGATCCCGTTATTATGGAAAAGATGCTCTATGCGCTCGTTTACAGCGAGCCGCGCGTGGGAAACTTATCCGCAAAGCTCAACGAACTGATGTACACGGCGGATGAAAAAGCGGTGGTGGCTGGCTTGATGGCATATTACGGCGACGCCGCATGCCTTCCCGCGCTGAAACAGGCGGAAAACGACCCGGATATCGATTATTTGGAATACACCGAAATCTGTGACGCCATTGAATCGCTGGGCGGCGAAACCGATCGCAAACGTGAATTTAACGGTGACGAATATTATGAATTCGTGCATTCCGGCGGTACGGAAAATTGATCATGTATCACTGAAAAAATCTTCTCTGAAACTGAAAAAGTAGTTGACAGTTTTCTAACGGTACGATATAATAAGCAAGGTTTAGAAGTCGGCCGAGTGAAACAAAGCGGCGCCTTGGTCAAGCGGTCTAAGACATCGCCCTTTCACGGCGGTAACAGGGGTTCGATTCCCCTAGGCGTCACCAGATACGGAGAGATTCCCGAGCGGCCAAAGGGAGCAGACTGTAAATCTGCCGTCTCTGACTTCGATGGTTCGAATCCATCTCTCTCCACCAAAACGAAGATCCTGTCACGTAAGCGGCAGGATTTTCGCTTTATTCAACTAACTGTTCCGCCGACATTGCTCGGAAAGCCCCCCTTGTGAAGTCAATGGGAGCGTACATTCATCTTGTGGAGTTGTGATATGTCTTTCTATCAGCAAGCAAGATATTTTGCTTTACAAACAATACCTTTTGTGCTATTATCAATTCGAAAGAAGCGGATACTGTCGGAGATCACACGCACAAATGAGCATTACTAAGCAGGGAGAGGTAAAACAGATGAAAAAGTTAGTATTTCCTTATGGACATGAGCATATGGAGTATGAATTCGGGGATGATCTCGCGGGTGTCCTTACATCCTCGATTGAGGAATACGTGCCCGTTCTTACGGGCAGAGAACTTGTTCGGCAAGCCCTTCAAAACCCGGTAGGGAGCAAGCGTTTATCGGAGCTTGCAAAGGGCAAGAAGAAAATCGTCATTATTGCGAGCGATCATACCCGCCCGGTGCCGAGCATGATCATTATTCCCGAAATGCTAAACGAGATAAGAAGCGGCAATCCTGACGCGAATATTACGATCCTCATAGCAACGGGATGTCATAGAGGTACGACAAAGCAAGAGCTTATCGATAAATTCGGCGAAGAGATCGTCGAACGCGAGAACATTTATATTCACGACTGCGATGAAAGAGAGATGCTTGTTAATATAGGTGTTCTGCCGTCGGGAGGGCAATGCGAAGTCAACAGAATCGCCGTAGAGGCTGATCTGCTTGTGTCAGAAGGTTTTATTGAGCCGCATTTCTTTGCCGGTTTTTCCGGAGGCAGGAAAAGCGTTCTGCCGGGCATTGCGGGCAGAACAACGGTTCTCGCGAACCATTGCTCTGAGTTTATCGCCCATCCGAAAGCCAGGACGGGCTCACTGGACGGCAATCCGATACACAAAGATATGATTTGGGCGGCCAAACAAGCAAAGCTGACGTTTATCGTCAACGTAGTGCTGAATTCTAAAAAAGAACCGATCTTTGCCGTTGCCGGCGATCTGGAGCAGGCGCATAAAAAGGGAACGGACTTTATTTCTTCGCTTTGCGCCGTTAAGGCGATTCCGGCAGATATCGTTATTTCCACAAACGGCGGATATCCTTTGGATCAGAATATCTATCAGGCGGTAAAAGGCATGACCGCGGCGGAGGCAACGGTCAAACAGGGCGGTGTTGTCATTATGCTTGCTTCTTCCAGCGACGGTACCGGCGGCGATCGTTTTTATCATTTGCTTGCAGACGAGCCGGATATAAAGAAAACCATGCAGGCTTTTTTGATGCGAAACCGAAACGAAACGGAGCCCGATCAATGGGAAGCACAGATATTGCTCAGAATTCTTATGAGAGCAACGGTCATCTATGTTTCGGATATGCCGGATGATATCATAAAGAATATGCATATGATACCGGCACACACGCTTGGTGAGGCGCTTGATGCGGCAAAGGCGCTTTCAAAAACAAAGCACCCCACTATCACAGCGATTCCCGACGGTATTTCGGTTATTGTGGAGAGCAATTAAAAGTAAAAGCTGAAAACTTTTTTCGCCTATAAAAAGACGAGTATGATTATTGTTTTACCCTTGGATAATCGTGACAAACGAACAGTGAAAACAATAACGGGGAGTGCGCTCCCCGTTATTGTTTTCGTTGCTCCTCTTTCCACGCCTTGATCTGCTCCAAACGGTCTTTATATTTGGCTTCCAAGCCCTGTGTGGTGGGTTCGTAATAGGATTTGCCTTCCAACGAATCCGGCAGGCACTGCATGGCGGTAAGCTTGTCGGCGGTATCGTGGGCGTATTCATAACCCTTGCCGTAGCCTTCTTTGCGCATCAGGTCAGTCACGCCGTTGCGGATCACGAGCGGAACCGGCTCGGAAAGCTGCGTCAGCGCGTCCGCCTTGGCGTGTTCGTATGCCATGTAGAGCGCGTTGGACTTGGGGGCAAGCGAGAGATACACGGCCGCCTGCGTCAGATGCACGCTGCATTCGGGAATACCGAGATAATGGCACGCCTGATAGGCGGAAATCGCCTGCTCCAATGCACGCGGATCGGCAAGCCCCACATCTTCGGATGCAAAACGCACCAGGCGGCGCGCCACATAGAGGGGATCCTCGCCGGCTTCCAGCATCCGCGCCAGCCAGTAGACCGCCGCGTCCGGGTCCGAATTGCGCATGGATTTGTGCAGGGCGGAAATCAGATTGTAATGCTCCTCGCCGTTTTTGTCATACAGCAGGGACTTTTTGGACGTGCACTGTTCCACCGTTTCACGCGTCACGGTCGTGACGTCATTTTCCAGTGTGCCGTTTAGAACCGCCATTTCCAAAGTAGAAAGCGCCGCGCGCGCGTCGCCGTTCGCGAACACGGCGATCAGGCGCAGAACGTCGTCTTCTATATGGATCTCCTGTCCGCCAAAGCCCTTTGGACTTTCCAAGGCACGCTTTAACAGACGCAAAAGGTCATCCTCGCTCAAGGCTTTCAGCACAAATACCTTACAGCGGGAAAGCAAAGCGCCGTTGATCTCAAAGGACGGATTTTCCGTGGTGGCGCCGATCAAAATGATACTGCCTTTTTCCACAAAAGGCAGAAACGCGTCCTGCTGCGCTTTGTTGAAACGATGGATTTCGTCAACGAATAAAATGGTTTTTTCACCGAATCGTCGGTTTTCATCCGCCTGCTGCATAACGGTGCGTATTTCCTTAATACCGCTGGTGACGGCGGAAAAATCGATAAATTTTGCTTTGGTTTGCAGGGCAATCACATGAGCGAGCGTGGTTTTCCCGACGCCCGGAGGTCCCCAAAAAATCATGGAAGACACCTCGTCCCGCTCTAAAATCCGGCGCAGAATTTTGCCCTGCCCGAGCAAATGCTGCTGTCCGACAATGTCGTCGATCGTTTGCGGGCGCAGACGTGCCGGAAGT
>JAGCSD010000006.1 GCA_017964345.1 Clostridia bacterium | reverse complement strand
GGATCACGTTTGTCGACCGTCATATCGCCGGGAAGACGATTGAACCCGTTGATCCAGTAAGCGATGCCCGCACGACCGGAATGGGCGTCCACGATCACCATCGCGGGGCGGTCTAAAATCTTTGCGGTGTCAAAGATGTTATAGATCTCCTCGTCCTTGAGCATTCCGTCGGCGTGGATGCCGGCGCGCGTGGCGTTGAAGCTTCTGCTCACGAACGGCGTGTTCGCGGGGATCTCATAGCCGATCTCGTTTTCAAAATACCGCGCGATATCGGTAATGGCGGACAAATCCATGCCGTCGGCGGTGCCGCGCAGGGACGCGTATTCGATCGCCATACCTTCCAGCGGACAGTTGCCCGTGCGCTCGCCGATGCCCAGCAGCGAGCAGTTGACCGAGGAACAGCCGTACAGCCAAGCGGTGGCGGCGTTGGTCACCACTTTATAGAAATCGTTGTGACCGTGCCATTCGAGTTGCTCGCTGGGCACGCCCGCGTAGTGATTCAAGCCGTAAATGATGCCCGGCACACTGCGCGGCAGGGACGCGCCGGGATAGCTGACGCCAAATCCCATCGTGTCGCACGCGCGGATCTTGATCGGAATGCCGCTCTCGCGGGAAAGCTTCATCAGTTCCGTTGCGAACGGCACCACAAAACCATAGAAATCGGCGCGTGTGATGTCTTCGAAATGACAGCGCGGTACAATGTTCTTTTCCAGCGCCGCCTTGACGATGGCAAGGTACTTTTCCAGCGCGCCGGAACGCGTCAGATTCATTTTTTTGAATATATGGTAATCTGAACAACTGACCAGAATACCCGTTTCGCGGAGTTCCATCTGCTTGACCAACTCAAAATCCTTGGGGTTGGCGCGAATCCAGCTTGTGATTTCCGGGAAGGGCAGTCCGAGGTCTCGGCACGCCTCCACCGCACGGCGGTCCTTTTCGCTGTACAGGAAAAACTCGCTCTGCCGGATGATGCCGTTGGGACCGGACAGACGCGCAAGCAGTTTGTAGATCTCCGTGATTTGCTTGACGGAAAACGGGGAAGTGGATTGCTGACCGTCGCGGAACGTGGTATCGGTGATCCACAGCTTTTCCGGCGTGATCATCGGCACGTGGCGTTCGTTAAAGCCCACCTTGGGAATGGTCCGGTAGTCATAGAAATTCCGGAACAGTTCCGGCTCGGGAACGTCCTGCAAGGTGTAGTGGTACTCGTTTTCGCCCAATCGGTTGAGCTGTTTATCCAGTTCTAACATGAGCTAAGCACTCCTTCCGCAAATTGCCGGATGCGCGCCAATCCTTTTTGAATGTTGGCGATATCGGTGGCGTATGACAGGCGGATATACCCTTCCGCGCCAAAGGGAGCGCCGGGTACGACCGCGGTCTTGGTTTCGTCGAGCAGAAGCTCGGCAAAGGTCAGCGAAGAATCGATGGTGCGTCCGTGACAGCGTTTGCCGATCAAACCCTGAATGGACACCATCACATAAAAAGCGCCACTGGGTAAAAAGGCGGACAGACCGGGAATGGTGTTGACCGTTTCCACCATGTAGCGGCGGCGGCGGTCGAATTCCGCCAGCATGGAGGGGAATTCCGGGTTTTCGTGCGTCAGCGCCGCGAGCGTTGCCACCTGCGCAATCGTGTTGGGATTGCCGGTGGCGTGACTTTGCAGGCTCGCCATACGCTTGGCGAGCGCGGGGCAGGAGAGGGAATATCCCATCCGCCAGCCGGTCATGGCGTACGCCTTGCTCATGCCGTTTATCAGCACCGTGCGTTCGCGGATCGCGTCATTGATCTGTGTGACGGAAAAATGCACCGCGCCGTCATAGACAAGCGCATCGTAGATCTCATCGGCAATGATCGCAAAATCATGTTTTTCGGCTAAGTCCGCGATCTTCCGCAGGGCGCTTTCCGGGAACACCGCGCCGGTGGGGTTGCAGGGATCGTTCAGGATCACCGCTTTGGTCTTGCCGCTTATGGCGCGTTCAAACGCGTCAAGATCCGGCGCGAACCGCTCTTCTGCCTTGGTGGGTACAAACACGGGCACGGCGTCCGCCATCTTGATGAGTTCGGGATAGCTCACCCAGTAGGGGGAGAAGAGAAGAACCTCGTCGCCGGGATTGCACAGCGCCTGCAAAGCGTTGAACAGCGCCTGCTTCGCACCGTTGGAGATCACGACGTTTTCCCCGCGATAGGCGGTGCCTAAGTTTTTGTTGGTAAAATCGGCGACGGCTTCCCGAAGCAGCGGCATTCCCGCCGCGGCGGTGTATTTGGTTTTGCCGTCCTTGAGCGCGTCGATCGCCGCTTCTACGATATAATGCGGCGTGGCGAAATCCGGTTCGCCGGCGCCGAAGCCCACCACATCGGCGCCCGCGGCGCGCATGGCTTTGGCTTTGGCGTCAATCGCCAAGGTGACGGAGCTTTGAATATTGGCACATTTTTTACTGTACTGCATACGATAGTCCTTTCTTCACGCGCTACTGACGATTGTTGAGTTTGGCGGCGCGGTAGCGCGCGGTGGGGTCGAGGATCTTTTTACGGATACGGATGTTGCTCGGCGTGATTTCCGCCAGCTCATCTTCCGCCAGATAGTCCAGCGCCTGCTCGAGGCTCATGCGTTTGGGCGGGATCAGATGCAGGGCGTCGTCCGCGCCGGCGGAACGGGAGTTCGTCATGTTCTTGCGCTTGCAGACGTTGACCTCGATATCCTCCGGACGGGAGCTTTCGCCCACGATCATGCCGCTGTACACCTGTTCGCCCGGACCCAAGAACAGCGTGCCGCGCTCCTGCGCGTTGAACAGACCGTAAGTGATCGTTTCGCCCGTTTCAAAGGCGATCAGCGAGCCGTTCTTGCGACCGGGGAGTTCGCCTTTATACGGGGCGTAGCTGTCGAAGACCGAATTCATCACGCCCTCCCCGTGGGTATCGGTCAGAAACGTGCCGCGATAGCCGAATAGCCCGCGCGCCGGC
>JAGCSD010000027.1 GCA_017964345.1 Clostridia bacterium | reverse complement strand
GCCGTCGGTCAGGATCGCCAGCGCGTACGCCGCGTCGTTACCGGAAGCCAGCATCAATCCGTAGAGCAGCTCCCGCCCGGTCAATCGTTCCCCCTTTTCAAGATAGATCGACGAACCTCTGATGCCCACGGCTTCGTCCGGGACCGCGTATTCCGTATCAAGATTCAGTTGTTCGATGACAAGCAGTGCCGTCATCACCTTCGTAGTACTTGCCATCGGCAGACGCATCTTTTCATTTCGCGCGTACAAGACGCGCCCGCTCTCCTTTTCCAACACCGCGTAGGCGGAAGCGGACAGCGCGTGCGTTTTCAGCGGAATCACCGCCGTCAGGAGTGCCAAAACGCACAAAAAAGCAGACAGTTTTTTCATTTTTCTCACCTTCTGCTTTTAGTGTGCGTGTTCGCGCGAAAAATTTGTGCGTCAGTTTTTGGCTGTCATGTTTCCATGTCGTTCAGGTCGTCTTTCTCCATGCTTTTGATCTGCTCTAAAACCTGCGGCACCAAATCGATCAATTTATCGTATCCCGTATTTTTTTGAATGGGCAAAAAACGGATCACATCTCCAGAAATCACCAAAAATCCGCTCGGCTTAACCGAAACACCCGCTCCTGCACCGCCGGCAAACGGAAATCCCTCTTTTTTGCTTTGCGGAAACTCGTATTCGCCTCCGCCCGAGGCAAAGCCGAAGGAAACCTGCGAAACCGGCAAGATCGTCGCTCCGCTGGGCGAAATCACCGCGTGCCCGATGACCTTGTCTACGTCGATCATGCGATTCAGGCTGTCCATCGTGGACGTCATAATGTTTTCAATCGGATGCTTTTCCATGCTTCTTTCCTCCCAAAAGTCGAATCAATCCCGTCAAAATGTGCAGCGGATCAGTACTGACGACGCAGTCGCCCTCCGCAAACAGTTCTTTTTTATCGTACACCGGCGTGACCTCAATGCGGCAGTTCTCCGCGCCCGCCGCACCCGCCGCGAGCGGTGCCGCCAGCGCGAATGCCTGACTGCTGATAAGCGCCGAGGATGCTGCCGAGCCGGTGCCGATGCGCGCGGTCAGATTCACTTCTTCCACCTGTACGCTTTTTTTCAGCGTCCGCCATGCTCGGCGCAGAGAAATTTTGCCGCGTTTACGGTTAAACAGCATCTGCCGCACCGTTTCAACTGTTACGTCTTTCTTCCACAGCGGAATGCGGATGACCTCAAAAATCAGCAGTTCCAGTGAAAACAGCACGCCGCGCTTCTCCGTTTTCGCGCGCACGCGCACAACGAGCGGAAAGAACAAAAACAGGAGCAAAAACAAAAAGAGCAAAAAGACAGGCACAGACTGTCACCTCAAGACAAGTCTGCGCCGTTTTTGCGTTTTTATTCGTTTTGTCATTTCATGGGCATTGCCCTATGCCACCCAGTACGGCAGCATGACAAAAGCCTTAAGGCTATATCCCCATTACAACTCGGTATCCGAGGGCTGTTTCTTCCCTTTATACTCAATCCGATAGGTGCCGAGCGTTGCTCCGTGCGAAACCGTGCCTTCCAGCCCTACGCGCTTCAGATGATCCTCTAAAACCTTAATGCCCGCCTCAAACGCATACGGTTTTACCTCGCCCACCGCCGCGGTGGAACGTTCATGCACTCTCCAGTGATAAAGGATTTTCGGTATATGTTTGATATTTTTCGCAATTTCCGCCATGCGAAGAATCAGATCGTAATCCTGCGCACCGTCATATTCCGAGCGTTCACCGCCGAGTTTTTCCATCACATCGCGCCGAAACACGCTGAAATGGCAGATATAATTAACTGTGCGCAGCTTATCAATAGCAAAATCCGGCTTGAAATACGGTTCAAAACACGCCTTGTCCGTCGTGGTGATTTTGTCTTCATCGGTATAAAGAAATTCTACATCGGGATCGTCGTTGATCGCCTTCACCACTTCAAACAGACAGTTTGCCGTAAGCAGATCGTCATGATCCAACAGTCCGATATAATCGCCCGTGGCGCGCTTGAGCGCCTCGTTGGTATTCCCCGCGATACCGAGGTTGTTTCCGGTATAGCGGTACAGGATGCGGCTGTCCTTTTTACATATTTCTTCAATCTGCGCGTTCTTTTGAGGACTCCCGTCTTCCAAGCAGAGTTCCCAGTTAGGATATGTCTGCGCGATCATATAACGGACCAACTCTTCAAAAAACGCGAGGGGTGTGTTATACATCGGTACCAACACGCTGATTTTCGGGGCATACAGAAACACCGTATGCCGCTGTTTTTCAAGTTCTTTCGAGGTTGGATCGTTGAATCCCCCAATCCGATAAGCGCCCTGCACATTTCTCCGATGAGTAACAGAAAAAAGCGTACGCCTCAAACCGATGGTCTTAAGCGATCTGCACACCTTTTTGATATTGCTCGGATTGATATGCTTAAGAAGCACGAAAGCAAGTCTGAAAAGGCCAACCCCTTTCCAAACAACGGTTTTCACGATTCTGAGCGGCCACGCAAGACGCCATAAAACGGGATGTTTGATCCTGAAGACTTCACGGCGGAGGATCCTGTTTTCATATTGCAGAGCCGCGCGATCCTCCCTCAACGCCCTGTTCAAAAGGATGATGTCCCGGTTTTCGCCGTCCGTCTTTCGGATCAGATCTTCCGTTCTCTTTGAAGCGTCGGAAACAGAAAGCGGTATCTCCTCTTTTCTGTCCGCTATTTTCTGTTTTAAGCGTTCATTTTTCTTTATAACATCAGAAAGTTTTTTCTGCAATACTTCATGCTTTCGAATAAGCCTTTGTGCGGATTTTTCGTTAACAGTCCTATTCATCTTATCCGCCGCGCGGCCCCTTTCCTTTCCGCTCAAAAAAAATGACGGCAAATGCATAACGCCGCCCTATCAAGCCTATCAGCAATCTTTTTTCGTTCTGTTTCGTTCTTTATTTATTGGTATTTTATCACGGAGACGCGACTGTTGTCAACAGGTATTTACATGATAAAAAGATTGACAAAACGCAAAAAACAGGTTACTATGAATTTCAGAAAACGTTTTTCCCCGCCATTGAAACGCCCGGGAGAAAACGATTCAAGGAGGTTCTGTAAAATGGAACATGTATATCATCCGCAAGGCGTCTGCTCCATGGAGATCCGCTTTCGTCTGGACGGCGACCGCGTCAGCGATATCCGTTTTGTAGGCGGCTGCAACGGCAACTTGAAAGCTATTTCCAAGATTTTAGACGGTTGGACGGTGGAGGACATCGAAAAAAAGCTTTCCGGCAACACCTGCGGGCGTCGTCCGACGTCCTGCGCCGATCAGCTTGCAAAAGCCGTGCGTAAAGCGTTTGACGAAGAAGCCGGTTAATTCGCCACAAGGTCGGGGGGCTGTTTTATACTTGAAAGAAGAAACAGTTCATGTTATACTATAAAAAAGGCAGTTTACACAGTTTGAATTTGTATAATTTACGAGGTGTTTTGACCATGCGTTTACAGGAATCCGGTGAAATGTATTTGGAAACGATTTTACTTCTCAACCAAAAGAGTGAATCCGTCCGTTCGATCGACGTTTGCGAATATATGGGCTTTTCCAAGCCCAGCGTCAGTCGCGCCGTAGGATTATTGAAAACCGCCGGGTATATTGAGGTCAGCAAAAACGGGTTTCTCACTCTGACCGAAACGGGCAGAGCGGTGGCGGAAAAGATCTACGCCCGCCATACCCTGTTGACCGATCTCTTAGTCCGTGCCGGCGTATCCGAAAAAACCGCCGCCGAGGACGCCTGCAAGATCGAGCACTGCATCAGCGACGAAACGTTTGACGCGCTCTCCCGCTTAAGCTGTAAGGTCTGATCGGCTTTGGTTTTCCCTTAAAACAAAACAGGCGGTCACCCTCGTTGCGTGACCGCCTGCTTCTTTTCCGCCTTGCCGGAATGTAAGTTTTCAGAACTTTCCGCCGCCTCCGCCGTGTGACGAGCCGGAAGACGAGGTGTGCGTACTGCTTCCTCCGCCGGAAGAAGAACTCTCCTTCGGACGCGCCACGCGCGTGACGGTACGGTAGAGGAAGAAATCCTGCGCGAGCGTCACGTTCAGACTGCCGGGGCGCACGTACTGCGTCGCCGCGCGCTGATACGAAACGGAATGCATCTTTTTCTTCATGCTGCCGATCACGATCAGTCCGAAAATGAAAGCAATGACCGCGCAGACGGCGACTCGCGTCCATCCGAAGGGTTCGCGCGGCATCTCCGGCATATGAAATATATCGTACGGATCGCCGGATTCAGCCTGCGCGAGGAATTCACCTGTAGTGTCAACAAATACGGCGAACGCGCCGGCATAATCCCCCGCCGACAGATCGGGAAGGAACCGATCGGATATATAGCTGATCCCCGCGTCGGTGAACGATCGAATACAAGAACCCGTGGTGGATATCCAATAATCCCGGTCTTCCATGCTGACGAGCAATAAAATACCGTCGGGCGCATAATCGTGATAATCGTAATAGTCGTCCGCATACGCCATGGGCGATTTGCCCTCCAGCGTATCCGCGGTCACGATCACCACGTCCACGCCGTATTTTG
>JAGCSD010000026.1 GCA_017964345.1 Clostridia bacterium | reverse complement strand
GCCCGGTCGCCACCACGACGTCCTGCGCGTGGATCTCAAGCCGCTCGTCCCCTTTGGCAAGGTACGCGCCGCGGCAGACCTGGTCTTCCAGGATCAGATTGGTGCATTCGTAGCCGAACAGCATTTCCACGCCGTTTTTGAGCAGATATTGCTCAATGGCGAAGTAGATCCCCTGCGCTTTTTCCGTGCCGAGGTGACGGATCGGGCAATCGACGAGCTTCAAGCCCGCCTGGATCGCGCGCATACGGATCTTTTTGACTTCCTCATCGTTGCCGACGCCCTCCACGCGCGTGTCCGCGCCGAATTCCAAATAAATATCGTCGGCGTAGCGGATCAACTCTTCCACGGTGTCCTCGCCCACCAAATTGGGGAAGTCGCCGCCCACGTCGGTCGAAAGGGACAGCTTGCCGTCCGAAAACGCGCCCGCCCCGGAAAAGCCCGTGGTGATATGGCAGTACGGCTTACAGCTCATGCAGTGATGCGTCTTTTCTTTGGGGCATGCCCGCTTTTCAACCGGCTGACCCTTTTCCACGATCGTGATACGGCGTTTCGTGCCCTGCCGGATCATTTCTACCGCCGTGAAAATCCCCGCGGGACCGGCGCCGACGATCAGCACGTCTGTTGTTTTCATGATATCGCTCCTCTTTTTCCGTCTTGAGAACGGCACATTTGAAACCAGTATATTATATTACAGTATTCACAATGATTTGTCAAGGAAAAAGAAAAAGCGGGAGCGTTTCGCTCCCGCCGTTTCGACTGATGTATTTCAGAAATACCGGGTGTATTCGGTCCCCCATCCGGCAAGATATCTTGCCAGGATCGCCCGGTCGACCGCCGTGACTCTGCCGTCGCCGTTAATGTCCATGGTCTTTTCAATGTCGGAAGCGTCCACGCCGTATTCCGTCATATCCCAGCCTGCCAAATAACGGGACAGGATCATACGGTCTTTGTCCGTCGCCGCGCCGTCGCCGTTCACGTCGCCTTTGGCTTCGGTATAGTCCTCGTCACGCAAGGTACAGCCGCAGACGGTACATACCGTGTGGCGGTGTCCGGGCGTTTCTCCGTCGGGCGCACTGTCTACGATCCAGCGGCTTTCACTGTGCTCGGCAAAAGTTTCGGGGATCGGTGCGTTTTCCGTCAGGCAGTTTTTCCAATGGTCATGCTCGTCAAACTGCCAATCCGACGGTGTATGTCCCGTTGCCGGGATCACCGTGCCGTATTCGAACACTTCGCCGCAGCGGTTGCATACCACGTCGCCCGTATAACCGTCACTTGTGCAGGTGGCGTCGTGCTGACCTTGCAGATGCGTGCCTTCGTCGTGCGGGCAAGGCGCCATGGAGCTGTCGGAGAAAAATACCTGCATCCACGCGCGATTCATCGCAGTATCGGGCGTCCAAAGGATCGTATTGCCGGCAAATGCCTCTTCGTTCAGGAATCCCTCGGCGGTTTCCACACGGTCTACCGTTTCACCCTCGACGGGAACGCACACAACGCGCAGTGTTTTTTCTGCGTCGCGCGGCAGAATCAGTTTGACGTTTCCTCCAAGCACGACCATCCTCACGTTCTCAAGCGGTTCACCGTTTTCATCCGCAACTTCGATATGCCCTCTGCCTTGGGCGGTAAGCTCAACGAGCGTTTCATCCCAGTTTTCCCAGAAGTTATCATACTCGAATTCTTCTTCCGTCCAATAGATTTTCAGGCGCATAGCTTCGTTACTCACCGGCTCGTAGCGGAACACGCCGTCCTGCCAGCAAGCGGTCACGTCGTCGCCCTTATTGTTCCATTCTGCAAAAATGCGGTACGGAGGCTGACCGCCGTTGCTCTGTAATGACAGGGAAATTGTGTCGCCCACCTCACCGTAGGAAAGAATACGTCCGGAGCGAATCGCTTCGTCGTTGTAAGTCACCGTGCCGTAGCCTTCGTTATACTCAATCTTATACTCGTTCTCAAACGGTTCGCCGTAGCCGATGGCGCAAACGAAGAATATCGCACGGTCAGACCATCCATAGCTGTACGCGCTGCCGTCCCATTCCATTTCCTCAGCAGGAATATAAGTAATCCTGCCGCTCTTGTCATAAACGGCGATACCGCGCAGTTCTCTGTCGGTCAGCCGAGAAATACTCATGCGAATAGTGAACTCGTCTTTCGGGTAGTGCAATTCGACGTAGCCGTCAACCAGCGCACCCTCGCCGTTGATGTCCACGACGGTCTGGAAGTCATGAGAATCATACGAAATCATGAAGACGTCGTCCCCATTCCACGGAGAAGTAAAGAATATTTGCACATCGGACTCGTTTTCCCAGATCGGAACGATAATGACGTCGCCCTCTATGCGGATGCCCGCTTCTGCGAGACGCTTCGCGGCGTTCGCGTCGGTCAATGAAATGAACGATCCGTCATAATAGATTGCCGAAAGTTCTCCGCCTTCAGCCGGCATAAAACGGTAGGAAACCTCCTGTGCCTCGTGCGGCAGGATCGCCCTTCCCTCTTGCGCGAACCGTCCTTCTCTCAGAGCGCCGATCACTTGAACATTTCCATCGCCGAAAATAAAATAGTGTGCTGAACGTTCGCCGTCCTGCGGGGCGATATCGCTGTACGCTTT
>JAGCSD010000025.1 GCA_017964345.1 Clostridia bacterium | reverse complement strand
GAGACCGGAGCTTGCGGCGCTTCCCGACAGCATCGACGAATACGATACCGTCATTCTTGCGTATCCGAATTATTGGGGAACCTTCCCGATGGCAGTGGCAACTTTCCTTGAAACATTTGATTTCACCGGAAAAACGATCCTTCCGCTCTGCACCAATGAGGGCAGCGGTATGGGATCAAGTGAACGCACGATCAAGCAGTGCGCGCCGGGCGCCGACGTCAAAAAGGGGTTGCCGATCACCGGAAGTGACGCTGCAAATGCCGGCGGGAGTGTAAAACGCTGGCTTTCCGCCAACGGACTGCTGTGAGGCGAGAAGCAAAATGGACGAAGAACAAATCAAAACCCTTTACCGTCAATACTGGACGTATATGATACGCTGCAGGGAACGGCAGTTAAATACGCCGAGGTCAAGACATGGCTCAACACCTTCATCGAGCAGACAATGCAGGGCGATGCGCTCACAACGGTCGACGGCACCACGATGAAAATGCTGGTAGATAGGATACAGATCAGAAACGAAGGCATCGTGGTCGAATTCAAATGCGGCGTGGCGATCGAGCAGGAATACGTGAAATAAGCAGCAGCCCGCAAACCGCCCCAAGTAGCGGATTTGCGGGCTCTATTTCTTTTCAACCGGTTGAAAAGTTCATAGGTTCTGTGTATAATAAATCATGAAAAGAAAACGACAAATCGTCATTTACAAAGGTGATCTGAGTGGAAAATAAGTTATTTGAACTGGCGGCAAAAAGAAGATCTGTAAGAAGATATGCAGGTGGGCGCATAAGTGACGAAACAATCCGCGAGATAATGAAAGTGGCCCTTGCAGCGCCGTGTTCTTTCGGTCACAGACCGGTTGAATTTATAGTGGTGAGGAACAAGGACAGAATAAAGGAACTAGCTGCATGTAAAAGCCTTGGCGGCAGTCAGATCATTGGAGCCGATGCCGATGCCGTGGTAATGGTCAAGTTAGAACGCGGAGAATTCTGGATCGAAGACGGCGCGATTGCGTCGGGATACATTCTTCTTGCCGCAGAGCAATATGACGTAGGAGCGTGTTGGGTGCATATCCGCAATCGGATCGGAAGGAGCCGTTCCTCAGACGAAGAGATCCGCGAACTGCTCGGCGTACCGGACGGCTATGCCGTACTGAACCTGATCGCTCTTGGCGGAAAAGGTGAGAGAAAAAATGGGTATTCAGAATCGGATTTTGATTTCAGCAAAGTCCACAGGGAAACCTTTTGAGAAAGCAATTACGAAAAAAGATACCGACGTCATAAATAGAAAAAGATTTTTGGAGGACTATATGAAAGTATTAATTATCAATGGCAGCCCGAGAAAGGCCGGCAATACCGATATCGCTCTGAAAGAGATGGAAACAACGTTTGCGGCGGAAGGGATCGAAACCGAGACAGTGCAGATCGGCAACAGGGATATACGCGGCTGTGTTGCCTGTGAGACCTGCTTTCAGACGGGCAAGTGTGTGTTTAACGATATTGTTAACGACCTTGCACCGAAGTTTGAAGCGGCCGACGGGCTGGTGATCGCCTCCCCGGTTTACTACGCTTCCGCAAACGCGACCCTGATCGCATGCCTTGACAGGCTCTTCTTCAGCACCCATTTTGATAAAACGATGAAGGTGGGAGCCAGCGTCGTCGTCGCCCGTCGCGGTGGATGTTCCGCGACCTTCGACGAGCTCAATAAGTATTTTACAATGACCAATATGCCGGTCGTATCAAGCCAGTATTGGAACAGCGTTCACGGAAGGGAAAAGGGAGAGGCCGAACAGGATGTGGAAGGCATTCAAACGATGCGGATGCTGGCAAAAAATATGAGCTTCTTAATTAAAGCCATCGCGCTTGCCAAAGAAACCTACGAATTCCCTGTGCCGGAAGCACGGCGGCGCACTAATTTTATTCGTTGAAATAGAAGCAACCGAATTAATATCCAATGAATAATTGGGAGACAAACGTAAAGTGACAAATCCCGGTTTATCGCGCCGAAAGCGTGTATCATTTTGGCGGACTTACTATGGTTTCGGTATCATTTTGGCGGACTTACACAAGTGTTGCGGTCTTAAAAGATCCACACCCGAAAACCCTTGCACAGCAAGGGTTTTCGCCGTTTTTCGGGCAAATTTTTGCAGTGCGTTTTCAGTGATCCACTTGATCAACTTAGTGGATCCGAACCACCGAAGTGACCGTTTCAGGGCAGAAATCGAGAGAAATTCCTCTTGATTCCTGCCCTTTTTTCATTTTTCAGGCAAAAAAAGTTGCAAAAATAATTCAATCCGGTTTTGTTGGTTATACACGCAAAAGTTTACGGGTGGTTTTTTTGTTGTTTACGTTTTCGGTAGATAATAATATACAGTTTTTTCTGCGAATCTATTTTGGACTAAATCTTGATCCCCTGCATAATTGGTGCTAATCTGAAGTGCACTTCATTTTAGCACCGCTTTTGAAAACTGTTTTATGTCCCCCCTGGTATTCCGACATTAACCGAGCACAAATATCGGCAGATTTTTAGGTTGAACCAAAATCTGCCGCTTTTTTGTTTAAGACCGCATTTTTAAGGCCGCATTTTTCATGCCCGCAAAAAACGGTGCGGCCTTGCGGTCTTAGAGGATGGT
>JAGCSD010000024.1 GCA_017964345.1 Clostridia bacterium | reverse complement strand
CCAGTTCTGTCCGCCGTCCCAGAATCCGGGAAGCGATATCACCGTGCCGTCCTCATGGGTGAAAACGGCGTCCAGCTCCGCGTCGGTATACGCGTTGTCATAGTTGACCGTACTGACAAGACGGATCTCAACCGGATTCCACAATTCCGCCTCATAATCGGCACTTTGCGCAAGGACCGACTCACTGCCCCCTACAGACAGCATACTGCCCAAAAACGCAAAGCAAAGAAACAAAGCAAACATACGTTTCATTCGGGTACCTCCTTAATCGAAGAAACGGGGACCGCGGCGTGACGCCTACGGATAGCTTTCACCTCGATTTTCATGGTTTTTCCTCAGTTTGGGCATCATGCATATTACAGAGCCGAATCGGGTCATTTTTTCTTCTTCGGCTTCAAGATCAGCACCGCCGCGCAAGCCGCGATGACAAGCGTCACGGCGGCGATCAAAACGATCAGCAGCGTGTTGTTGCTTTTCTTTTCCCGCGCGTCCGGCGCGGCGGTATTGCCCGGCACGGCGTCAGCGTTGTCCGCCGTCGGCGTTTCCGCTCCGTCCGGCGTCACGACAGATTCTGTCGGAACGATCTCCGCCTCACCGGAGGAATACACCGTGATCCCGGTGATCGCCGTGCGGTAATAATAGCGGTTCATCGTGACAGCATACTCAAATCCCGACGCTTTCGCCGCGTCCTCCGACACGTCATCCGGTGGCAGGAACTGCACCTTGACGTAACGGTACGCGCCGTCAAGCGGTTCGCTGATCGCGTCCCCGTTTTTGAGCGGTTCGCGGTACCGCGTATTGACAATGATCGTCCAGCTTACGCCGTCGCCCGATCCTTCCACGCGATAGCGCGGCAGCGTGGTGCCTTTCAGGGGCTCGATGACGATATGCGTCAGATTCTGCGCCGTCCCCAGATCGTAAAGGATCGTATGGCTGGTACGGTCTGCAAACGGACGCCACACGGTGGACGCGTCATTATCATAAAGATACGAGGTGTTGTCGGTCAATTGCTGTTTGCTGTTATAGGTAAGCCCGCAAATCGCCGTTACGCTTTTAGGCGTCACAGCGCCGCCCGTCACCGCGCTCCCGCGGGAGGACAGGTCCGCAAACGGACTTTCCAGTGTGTAGGTTTTGCTTAAGGCGTCGCAGGTCAGCACCAACGCCCAGTCTTCCTGATTGGGTTTTGGGGGCAAAACGGCGGTCGAGCCGCTGACCTGCACGTCCGCCGGCAGGAATTTACCCGTCAGCGGATTGAACCACAAAGCGGTATACGTCTGCCCCGCCGCCAGCTTCAAAACGGTGCCGGTCGAGGTATCCTGGTTGAGGAAACAGCACACAACCGTATGTCCGTCGTCCGTAGAGGCGATGTATTTGTCGGAGCTTGCCGCGAAATCGGCATATTGCGCGTTGTCAAAGCGGGGAACGAGCTTTGTCCAGTCGGGCAGGACCTCAAAGAAATGCTTCATATAGCCCACTTCATAGGAACCCGCCTTGTTCAGCGACATATACCACGGTTCATAACTCCATTCCAGGTGCTGGGTGCGCCCGGCGGTGGAATAGCAGAACAGCCATGTGCCTGAACCGCCGTAGGTATATCCGGCGCAGCCGCTCATCATCGCTTTCCACGCGCTGGTCCGCGTCGCGTTGTAGCCGGTATACACGCCGCTGTTGATCTCCTCATAATTGGCTTCCGTTTCAATAATAGGTTTCACCTTGGACAGCGTATAATAACTCCGGTAAAAGCTTTTACCTTGTAAATAATCCCATTTTCCGTCTTGTCCGTGCCCGCCCTGCAGAAACCACGAATCGTGCCACGCGGCGTTGTGCAAGCGCTGCGCGCGCTCGTCCGTCGCGTTCATCGGGTACATGTGCGCGCCCTGCGGGTGACGGTACCCGTCGAGGCGATCCGTCAGTTCGGCGGTACCGATCCAAACGTCCATATTGGTTTTGCCCGCCGTCCCGCTTTGTTCGATGTTGGTGATCTCCTGTCCCGTGATCCACACGATATTGTAACAGGCGTAGCGCGCGACGCAGTAGCGGATGAAACGCAAATGGTATTCTTCCTTAAACGAGGTGGGCGTGCCGGAATGCAGACCAAACCCCATCGCGATCACCATGCCGGATTCGTGGACGTACTGAAACATTTTGTCGATACGGTCACGGAAAACTTCCGGGCGGATCTTTCTTCCTTTGCTTATCCAGTAACTGGTCACGCCCTGATTGCCGCCGTTGCAGTTGAAATACGTTTGGAACACCGTATACCCTTTGGCAACGCGGTTATCCACAATTTCCTTCAAAGCGCTGTCATTTTCGCTGTAAGGATAGTTGTTTTCGTCATACGGAATATTCTCAGGCGCCTGCCAGAACGTGTCGCCCAGCCACAAAAACGGCGTGCCGTCGTCATGCACATAATAGCGTTTATTCTCCGATATCTTAATAAACCCGTGCTTCGCGGTGGCGCTTGTGCCGGTGGACGGCACCGCCTTGACCGTGCCGCTCGTGATCAGTCCCGCGTCTTCGGCGTTGGAACAGGTGGTTTTATACGTCCACACGCCTGTTTTGGTCGGGGAAAAACGAACGCACCAGTTCTGTCCGCCGTCCCAGAATCCGGGAAGCGATATGACTGTACCGTCCTCGTGGGTAAACACGGCGTCAAGCTCCGCGTCGGTATAGGCGTTTGCATACTGGACGGTGCTGGTCAGCTTGATTTCAACCGGATTCCAAAGCTCCGCCTGATAATCCGTCGCCGCGCCGGAAACCGGCATCACGCACAACGCGGGCACTGCGCCAAAGAGAAGCATCGTGCAAAGGAGCGAAGAAACAGCTTTTTTCATATCGGTGTCCTCCCTGTTTGTTATCGTTTTACTATATTATACAGGAAAACGACAAAATACGCAAGGCTTTTTCTTTTGCGGCATAATGCCCCCGAAAGCGCGCTCTTACGCATCGGAAAGAAAGGATTTCACTTTGGGACAGCCCGACAGCAAGCTTTGCTGCATCCTTTTTATCTGTTTTCAGAGTTCACGGAATAATCGTGGGCTAAAATGGCGTTTACAACGGAAACAAAAACGCCTGCTTTATGAAGATAGTTTGCAATCGGTTCGTAATATCCGCCTGTATACTCCATACTATAATCTTTGCGAGGATAAGATATCGGAAAACATTCTGTTTGCCTGCTATAACGACAAACCGGCTGCAATGCAGATCAGCGTTGAGATAGGCGTTGTACTGCCTTATATGGAAGACGCTTTGGAAAAGCTGTGTAAAGAGGATTTACTAAAAAAGAAAGAAAAAAAATACACCGGCATCATCTTTTTTACAAGAGAGTTCTCGTGCGAAACAGAACAAAAGACCTCGGATTTAAAAAATCAAATTGCCGATATACTTGTGGATTCTATTAAAAAAACAGACAAAAAGTGTGCAGCCTCGGTTTTGTGCGCAAACCGATGAACAATTCGACCGTTTGGCAGATCGTTTGCTTTATACTTTACAGAGCGATTGTTGAAAAGCTTCCATGTGGATCGCAGATATCTTTCATCTATATACTCCAAAAATCTCTTTATCCCAGAACATACCGCGGTGGCAATAGTTTCTTCTTAAATTGCTCTTCTTTTGTGCCGTATGTGGATAATATGCCGGCTTTACATTCATAAACGTGCAGTTCCTTCGCGGTTCTCTTGATACCGTGCTCATATTTCTGACAAACAATTCCGCTCTTTACTGCCGCACTTGATAGTATAATTCATTTTCCACGAAAACACGTTCTTAAAAAACGGATCTTATTGTCCTTCCTGTCTGCGATAGTGATCGCTTTTTTCGCGATACATCGCTTCATCGGCACGCTTGAACACTTCCCGGTATTCCCGATCTATACCGGGCAGATAGACGGCAAATCCCTTAGAAAAGGAAAGGTACATCGGATAGTTCCGCTCCTTTTTATTAAACGAGTCGGCGGTTTGGTCCAATCGCGCAAACGCATCAAGGACATCCTCTGCGGGCGTCTGTTCCAACACCGCGATAAATTCATCGCCGCCGATGCGGAAAACATGATCCGCCCCGAACACTGCGCGAATCATCATCGCTGTGTCCGTAATGACCCGATCGCCGTTTACGTGTCCGTAATTATCGTTGATCGTCTTAAGCCCGTTGACATCAAAAACAGCAATTGCAAAGGCGGCGGTGCCTTCCCCAATCTCTTCATCTAGCCGGCGCACCACCTCTAAATATGCTGTTTTGCTCTGCACACCGGTCATGCTATCCGTATATGCCTGTTTTTGCATAAAAGAAACGTACTGCTTGATTTTCAAGTGCATATGATGGATTTCCTGCCCGACCGCGTCAATATCGTCGCCGGCAGTGTCCTCTTTCGTGAATTCACCCTGTTGTTCGGCGACTTCACGCGCAGAATCGCCGGTCATATCGGTGACCAGTGTTTCCACGTCGTCAGACAGAGTGGAAAGATCACCGTAAAGCAGATTAAATCGTCTGCGCAAACGGTTATTGATTAAAAAGGCCATCAAAAAACAGATCAGCAGAGAAACCGTGCTGGCGATCAAAATAATCACGCTGAACTGCAAAAGCTGATTTTCAATCCATTGAGCGTCAAAATCCACACCCACGATACCTGCAATGTTTCCCACGGAATCGAAAACGGGACAATACGCACTGTAATAGCGACCCCAGCGATCTTCCACAGGTATTAAATCCGCATCCGGCGTACCGCAACTGGCGGCATAAAGCGCTTCAGTATAGGCGATGGCTTCCCCGAACTGTCCCGGATCGTTCGGGTCGGGGTCAACGGTAAATGAAAACTCTCCGTTGCCCATATCGCGGATAGCATAAATGTATTTTAAGTCGATGTTTTTTTGAAACAACATCTGGATGTGCGAAAGCGAACGGGCAATTCCCCGATATTCATCCGTATTCGGAGCCGTCACCGCACCGAGCGTATCTCCATCAAGCGTGTCGGCGGCGATTTGTGCCACGTCCATCATACGTCCTTTGATCTGCGTCATCAACGCATCACGCGCGCGGATGACAAGAAACAGCCCCAACACCATATTGCCCACCAATAAAAAAACACACAGAACGGCGGTATAAAAAGTCACTGGATTGTTTGTTTTTTTGTGCTTCATACTACTCTTTCTCAAACCGTACCAAACTCTCGGCACCGTAAACGCTTTTTAACTTTAGGCGCGATGAGATACCGGTTTTTCTCGTTATATTGTATATTATACGCTCATTGTAAATAAATTCTACAATATTATAACACACTTTCTTCACAAATGCAAGCAATACTTATAAAAATATCCCGGGATACACCTGAAACGCATACCGGGATATTT